>JAFUUR010000113.1 GCA_017477695.1 Oscillospiraceae bacterium
AGCATGTTCTCGGTCATGTCGTTGAAGACGACCGGATTTGCATAGTTCAGATCCCACTGGTAGGGGTAAAAGGTGGTCATCACCACTTTGCGGGCTTCCGGGCACCAGGAGAAATTGCCCGGCGCCGTCGTCGGGAAGACCTGCGGCACCGTTTCCTCGAAGCGGTGCGGCACGTCCCAGTCGTCGAAAAAGAAATACCGGCTCTGTGCCGCCGGATCGCCTGCTTTTGCAGCCTTCGCCCACGCGTGATCCTCGCTCGTGTGGTTCATCACGAAGTCGAGGCACAGGGCGATCCCACGCGCATGGCAGTCCTGCGCCAGCACGGCGAGATCCTCCATCGTGCCGAGCTCCGGCTGAACGCTGCGAAAATCCGAAACGGCGTAACCGCCGTCGCTGCGCCCCTCCGGGGTCGCGAGCAGCGGCATGAGATGCAGATAGTTCACGCCGCATTCCTGCACGTAATCCAGCTTACGGCGCACGCCGCCGAGCGTCCCGGCAAAGGCCTTTACGTACATCAGCATGCCGACGAGCTCGTGTCCCTTGTACCAGCGCGGGTCTGCCAGGCGCTTTTCATCCAGGGCCTTGAGCGCTTCCGGCCGGGCCTCATAACAGCGCCGCAGCATCTGCTCGAAATAGGTGAAAGCCGCCTCGTCATGATACAGCTCTCCGTAGAGGGTATTCAGTTCCTCTGCATGACGGGCAAAACGCTCGTCAAATTCGCGCTGCGCCATGTTCACTCTCCTTCTGCTTTTCAGTTATGATTATAAAGTGCACGATATAGGAAATCAAGTGATGCAGCGAAAGCGTTATTACGCGCTGTGACGCTTCCGGTGAGACGGCCACTCCGCCTTCTCTCATTCAAAATCCCGGCACCCCGTATGGGGCGCCGGGATCTGTACACTTTTCTGAAAAGCCGCCTCCCTCACGGAGTCCGGCAATCAGACCCCGATTGGGAGCGGTGGTACGGCTGACGGGACTCGAACCCACGACCTCCAGAGTCGGAGTCTGGCACTCTATCCAACTGAGCTACAGCCGCATATCCAGTATCCGCGACGGTACGCCATCGCCGGATACGAAAGGATTATACAACAGCCCGCCCCAAATGTCAAAGGGAATATGCGCGATTCTGCACCTCGGTCTGCGCGGCAGGATCGCGTGTCCCGCCCCGGGCGTTATTTATGCCATAAACCGTTCACTTTTCACTTGACAATCTGCTCGGAAATCTTTATAATAAGCTTCGCGTTTCGGGGTGTAGCGCAGATGGTAGCGCGCTTGGTTCGGGACCAAGAGGCCGGGAGTTCAAGTCTCCCCACTCCGACCAAAAACCTCCAGATCATTTTCGTGGTCTGGAGTTTTTCATTGTTTGGGGAGACTTGAATCATGTCCGCACAGCCCGGTGGGCTGTGCGTGAGCCAGTGCACACACTGGCGAACACTTTAATTTTTCGCCGTCTCATGCAAGGCGAAAAATGCAAGCAAGTCTCGCCACGTGTCCGTCTCACTTCAAGTCCTATCATTACACTCCGACCAAAAATCTCCAGATCACTTTGGTGGTCTGGAGATTTTTTATAGCACGAAAAGCTGCGCCGGACGAGGCGTGGACCGGATGTCGACGCTTATTCGAAGAACGCACAGCCCGCTCTGCCCGCTTCCTTCACGCGGTAGAGCGCCGTGTCCGCATCCTTGAAGATATCGCCCTGGGGATTGGCGCGGTCGGAGAAAGCGACGCCCACGCTCAGGGATACGGGCGGCAGATCGTCCTTGGGATGCTGCAGCAGCTCGTTGGCCCGGTCGATCTTGTTGAGCACCAGCTGCCGCATCGAGCTGTCCGCACGGGTCATGACGACCGCGAATTCGTCGCCCCCCAGGCGGCAGAGGATATCCACCGAGCGGAAGCTGTGGCGCAGGATATCCGCCACACGCTTGAGAACCTTGTCGCCCACCGCGTGGCCGTACGTATCGTTGACGGATTTGAAATAGTCGACGTCCGCGAGGATCAGCGCCATGTGGTTCGTATCCGCGCTCTGCATGAGCAAATCGTACGCGCCGCGGTTGAAAAGCCCTGTCAGCGCGTCGTGCGAGGCCTCGTGGCTCAGCTTCTCTCGAGCCTCCGCGTTCTCCTGCAGGATCTTGTTGTACGTCCGGGTAACGAAGCGCAGCTCTTCCACGCCCGTGGGCAGCACTGCCTTCTGCTCCTGCATCAGCTGTACCATGTTGGTCAGCGGCTTGCGGATCATCAGCGTGATGAGGACCACGATCCCCAGCACGATCAACAGGAAGACGATAGTCATCGCCGTCTGGATGTTGACCAGGATCGCCAACTGTGCGGAAGCCTGTTCTAGCTCCTGGCTGGAGGCGCGGATCAGCGACTGCGTGCAGAGGCTGACGTTCTCCCGGATCCGATCCTTATAGTGCATGTAATTGTTGTCGAAGACCAGCGTCTGCGCCGCGGCGCGCATTTCCTCCGCCGTAAGCGAGCGGTACTCCTCCGGCAGCTCGATCTCCGTGATGCCCGGCGGGATCTCCCCTTCCCGGTAGTGCCCGGCCTCGACCGTCAGCCGCATGGCAAGGTTTTCATAGACGATGAGCTCATTGGAGAGGCTCAGCGCCGTTCTGAGATTTGCCAGCGCGGTGTTGTCGTTGCCGTCGAGCAGGGCCTCCAGCTTCTCCACGGCGCCGTCTCTGCGCCGCGTCACGTCCACCTCTTCAAAAAAGTCGTCCAGATACTCCACTTCGCCGGTCACGACGAAGCAGCGCACGCGGTCGGTGAGATAATCGGAGCCTGACTCCAGGTCGGACGCGGCCAACTGGGCAGATATGTACCGGTCGCTGGCGTTTTCCATCCGCTGGTAACCGCGGGTGACCGCAAGGTCGGAGATCATCAGCGCAGCCGCCGCGATCAGAGCGAGGATCACGAAAAAGATGGACGCCGTTTTGAGCTGGATCCCCGTGTGCTCCTTTACCGTTTCCAATGGCGGCGCCTTCACCTCCGGCTTCGGCTCCTGTGGCGTCTGGTGCGTCTTCTCGCGCAGCACGTTGATCTTCGCCTGCTTGACCGCCTCGTCGCTCTTCCCGTCGGTGTTCGCGGCTTTTCCGTCAGCCTTCGCCTGTTTCTTCGCCGCGGCAAGATCCGCTTCCTTTTTCTGCAGGATAAAGGCTTCAAAATCCGAGGCCGGGACCGGCTTTGAGAAGAAATAGCCCTGGACGATATCGCAGCCCAGCAGCTTCAGCGCATGCAGCTGCTCCTCCGTCTCCACACCCTCGGCGATGACCGGTACGGAGAGATAGTCCGAAATGCCGATGATGACCTCCAGCATGTGGGTATTCCCTCCGATGGCGAAGGCGTTGCGGATGAAATGCATATCGAGCTTCAGCGCGTCGATGGGCAGCGTGGAGATCATATTCAGTGAGGAATATCCCGTCCCGAAATCGTCCATCTCGATCTGGAAGCCCAGAGAGCGCAGGGTGTTCACCGTCTCAATGATCTGCTGGGAATCCTGCGTATAGGCGGACTCCGTCACTTCCAGCAGCAGGTCCTTGACCGTGAGACTCTGTTCTTCCAGGATGGACAGCAGCGTATCCGGCAGGTTCGGGTCGTACAGATCCACGCGGGACACGTTGACCGACACCGGTACCGAATAGCCCAGCGCGTCTTTCCACGCGCGGATCTGCCGGGCGGTCTCCCGCCAGACGAAGGTATCCAGCTTCCGGATCAGACCGTTTTCCTCAAACAGCGGGATGAACACGCCAGGGCTGATCATCCCCTGCTTCGGGTGGATCCAGCGTACCAGCGCCTCCGCGCTGGCAAGGAGCGGCGTGTCCGGGCGCACGTCGAATTTCGGCTGATAGTAAACCCGGAACTGATTGTCCGCGATCGCCACGGGGAAGTCTTCGATCAGTTGCTCGGCAAACAGTTCCTTTTCGTGCAGACTGTCGTCGTACCAGCCGATGGTCCTGGTAAAGGTGCCCTTGACGGTATCCGCGGCCATCTTGGCCCGGTCGAAGCGCCGCTCGATATCGATGGTTTTATCCACGTTGGAGTAAACGCCCATCCGCAGGCGCACGCGGTTTTCCGTGCCCTCGTCGTCCAGCAGGAACACGGAGGCTTTTTCCATGATCTGCTGATAATCCTCCCTGTGCGGACAGTAGACCATGAAGGTGTCCGCCCCTCTGCGGCAGACGATGCCGCCGGAATCCTTGACCATCTCGCGCACCTGTTCGCCGATCTTGCGCAGGATCGCGTCACCGTAGGCCCTCCCGTAGCGCTCGTTGAGCATATGGAAGTGGTTCACATCCACGAGGATCGCGTCCATTTCCAACTCCTTGTGGAACTGGTCGAACTGCTCTGCGTAGCGGTAGAAGTACTCCCGGTTATAAAGGCCCGTCAGCGTGTCGCGCTCCGTGGACTGGATGATGTCCCGATCCTCGTAGAGCTCGATCGTGCGCCGCACCCGCGCCTGGATCACGCCGGCTTCCGGGTACGGCTTCGGGATAAAGTCCACCGCGCCGAGCTGCAGGCTCTCGACCTCCGTCTTCTTTTCCGCCGTGGTGACGATCACCGGGATCTGGGCGAGCGCCTCGTCCGCCTTGATCTCCTTCAGCACCTCGAGGCCGGACGTCACCGGCATGAGGATATCCAAAAGCACCAGTGAGAGCGTGTCACTGTTATCCCGGATCCTGTCAAGCGTCTCCGCGCCGTCACAGGCATAGAGGATCTCATACTCGTCGCTGAGCATCATTCCGAGCATTTCCCGGTTGATCAGCTCGTCGTCTGCGATCAGGATCCGCCTCTTGCCGTTGACGGAGTGAAATTTTTCGTTGCTGGTCAGCATGTGAACGATCCTCTCTACTCTGGTTCCCCGCAAGCCACGGGACCCTCTGTGCGGTGCCCCGGCCGGCATTTCATGGTCTTGTTTCCTGGCTGTGCGCTGCCGTCACGGCAGCCGCCTTTATTTGCGTGTGTTCTGTCCGTACACCTATACGATGTCTTGAAACCGGATGTTGAAATCAGACACTTGCTTATCACCTATCTGCATAAACACCGCTCTGAATAAGAGCGGCGTTATAAGCACATATACAATGTTTCGCCGGCGCCGCTTTCACGGAAGATGCGCTCTTGTTCTTCTGAACATTCTTTAAGCCATTCTTGGACTTCGTCGTTGAGTGCTTGCCACTCTTCGTCCGTATAGTTGCCATTCATTATCCTATAAATGTAATACCGTGCGTCTTTCATGTCATCGCCTCTCTGCTCTTTCTGTTCAAGCCGCTTTACGATCAAACTGTTTAGCTTTTATCCAATTCAATTATAACGGTCTGCCATAGGGATGTCAAACAGTTTCCTCTCGAACCAAACCCCATTCTCACAGTGCTCAATCCCAAAAGAGCTCAGACGGCTTTTCGGCTGTCTGAGCTCTTTCAGCTTTCAGCAGGAAACGCAGGCCGCGGTCACTTCACCGGCTGGCCGCAGTCCGCCGAGCCCTCGGAATAGAGCATGTCCATCCCGTGATGGATCGGGGCAAGCACGGCGTCCAGATTCTCGCGAGCCGCCTTCTCGCTGCCGGGCAGATTGACGATGAGCGTTCTGCCGCGGATGCCCGCCGCGGAGCGGGACAGGCAGCCGCGCGGCGTGATCTGCAGGCTCGCCCAGCGCATGGCCTCGGGGATGCCCCGCGTTTCCCGCTCGACGACGGACAACGTCGCCTCCGGGGTGATGTCCCGGGGCGAAAAACCCGTGCCTCCCGTCGTCATCACGAGACCGATCTGCAGCTCGTCTGCGCATTTGATGAGCTCCGCGCGGATCTGATCCATCTCGTCGGGAACGATCGCTGTGTAGCAGACCTCAAAGCCCCCCTCTTCCAGCATGGCGCGGACCGCCGGGCCGCTGGTATCGACCCGCTCGCCGCGAGAGCCCTTGTCGCTGATGGTGATGACAGCCGCTGTGTACTTCATAATATTCCCTCCCGTTTATACTTTGCAAAGGATCATGGTGCCGTTGATATCGCAGATGGGCACGGCCGGAAGGCGCATCCCCCATTCCTGCTCGTAGCGCCGCAGCGCGCGCTCCACGCCCGGCAGCGCGGGCGATCCGTGATCGTGCAGGAACAGATACCCTCCGGGCACGAGCCGCGGATAGAAATACCGCAGACCTGCGAGCGTGCTCTCCTCCAGGTCCACGTCCAGCGAGACGAACGCGAAGCGCTCCTCCAGCCCGTTGAGCGATGCCGGGAACAGCCCCCGCATCAGGACGACGCGCTCGGGGTGGGGCATCCTTGCGCGGACAGCCTCCACGCTGGTGTTGCGATGTGCCTCCACGAAGCCCGCCGCCTCTCCGGCCGTCTCTTGCCTGTCGAAGCCCTCAAAAGTGTCGAACAGATAGAGCGTCCTCTCCGGGAGCAGGCGGTTGATACACGAGGCGAAGGCGCCCCTGTAAACGCCGAGCTCGGCCGCCGCGCCGGGCAAATCGCCGATCTGGCGGCAGACGGCCTCGAGACTTCGCACGCGCACGTAGTCGCTCTCCAGATCTTTGGTCTCCAGCGCGCTGTCCGCCGCCCAGAGCGGCTCCCTCACCACGCGGTGCGGCACGCGCAGACGCTCGATCAGCGCGCCGCCGAGCAGCGCGGCAGCGGCCGCATAGTCGCTGTTGCGGTCCTGCAGCCGCCAGTTGTTTTTCAGAAAAAAGAGCTTATCCGCCGGGATACCGAGCGCCTCCGCCCGGGCCGCGATCTCATCCGAATGGGCGCTTGCCACGAGGATCAGATCGGGCGATCTGCCCGCAAGCTCCTCCGGGCGGATGACGGGCCGCCCGAGAAAGCGCTCCCCCACCGGGGAGCTGTCAACGAAAGCCGTGACGCGCGCCGCATCCAGCCCCTGCGCCGTCAGCTCTCCGGCGCTGCAGCCCGTGCCCCAAACGTACAGCTCCACGATGCGCTCCTCTCTTTCCCTGCGATCTTCCCAGCCATATGTCGATACGCGCGACAGCGCATCGACGGCCTGCTGTCATTATAAGACATGTTTTTCGGTTTGTACAGTCCGATCCTCTTTACTTTTTCGTCAAAACCCTATATACTGTAAAGCGAAATACAATCAATTGCTATTCGCTCCGGGAGGTGTATGCAATGCAGGTCGGTGCCGTCATCGTTGCGGCGGGGATGTCATCCCGCATGGGGGACTTCAAGCCGATGCTGAACATCGGCTCGATCTCGATCGCGCAGCGGATCGTGGCCACGCTGCACCAGGCGGAGGTCGGCAAGATCGTCGTCATCACCGGACACAACGCGAACCTGCTGGAACGCCATCTCGCCAACAACGGCCTGATCTTTCTGCGCAACGAGAACTACGCCTCGACGCAGATGTTCGACTCGGCGAAGATCGGCCTTGCCTATCTCAAGGATAAATGCGAGCGTATCCTCTTCACGCCGGTGGATATCCCCCTCTTCACCGCGCTTACCGTTACGGAGCTCATCGCCGCAGACGCGCGGCTTGCCTGCCCCGTCTGTGACGGGATGCGCGGGCACCCGCTGATGATCGATTCCTCTCTCGTTGACGCGCTCCTGGCCGACAGCGGCGAGGGCGGGCTCCAGGGCGCCATCACCCGCTGCGGCGCGGAGATGGTCGAGGTCCCGGTGGACGATCCCGGCATCCTGCACGACGCGGACACACCGGCGGACTACCGTGCGCTGCTGCGCTACCACAACGAGCAGCTCGTCCGCCCCGTGATCGGCATCTCTCTCGCCCGCGAAAAGCCGTTTTTCGATGAGAAGACCGCGATGCTGCTCTCCCTCGTGGATGAGACCTCCTCTGTGCGCATGGCCTGCCAGCGGATGCAGATCTCCTACTCCACGAGCTGGAATCTCATCCGGACGCTGGAATCCCAGCTCCACTTCCCTCTGCTGGAGCGCAGCCAGGGCGGCGCGGGCGGCGGGGAGAGCCGCCTAACTGAGAAGGGGCGGCGTCTGCTCGCCTGCTACAACGCCTTCGCAGAGGATCTGCGCAGCAGCGCGATCGAGTTGTTTGAAAAGCACTTTGACGGCGAGCTTTAGTCCCGCCTCGCAACGTCATTATTCTTGAACCGATAAGGAGCAGACTATGGAAAATCTGTATGAAAAGATCCTTGCCAGCCTCGATAGCGGAGAAGCGCTGGCCGGTGAGACGCTCCTCGCGGGCAAGACCGGCACGATCGCTGTGGATATGACGCGCCGGCTCACGGCTCCCACGCCCGAGACGGACGTCAAAGGTCGCCGCTGCACGAGAGTGACGCTTGCGCGCGAGCAGGACAGTTTCCGCATCGTCGAGCCCATGCTGCCGCAGGAGCGGCTGATCGTACTGGGCGGCGGTCACATCGCCCTGGCCGTCTGTGATTTCGCCGCAAAATGCGGCTTCTCGGTCATCGTCGTCGACGACCGACCGGATTTTGCCAACCGTCAGCGCTTTCCGCTGGCTGAGCAGGTGATCTGCGACGGGTTCGAAAACGCGATCGCCCGGCTCCGCCTCACCCCTTACGACTACGTGGTGATCATCACGCGCGGCCATCGGCACGACGCCGACTGTCTGCGCACGATCCTCCCCGGGACGCAGCCCGCCTATCTGGGGCTGATCGGATCCCGCCGCCGGGTGAGAGGCCTGTTCGATATGCTCGAGGAGGAGGGCTACGCCCGGCCGCTGATGGACAGGATCTGCACGCCGATCGGTCTGAACATCGGCGCCGTCACACCGGGCGAGATCGCGATCTCCATCCTGTCGGAGGTCATCGCCTATAAGCGTCTGCCTGAGCACAGCAACGACGGTATCCGCTGCTGCAACGACTCTGACGTGGAGTTCTCCACTTTGCGTTACCTCGCCGAAAACCGCGAGCCAAAAGCCATCGTCACGGTGATCGAGACCAAAGGCTCCACCCCCCGCGAAGCCGGCGCCAAAATGGCCGTAAGTCCCCTCGGGAAAGTTACCGGCAGCATCGGCGGCGGCTGCAGCGAGGGCTCCGTGATCCAGGAGGCGCTCCGCCTGATCGGCACGGGCCGCTACAAGGTCGTCGACATCGACCTCACGGGCGACGTGGCCGAATCCGACGGCATGGTCTGCGGAGGCATCATGCAGGTGCTGATCGAGGACGGCACCGCGCAATAACCGGCATCCCATACCCGTATCGCCGCTCCGTATTCGCAGCATTTCTGCGAAAAAATGCTTTACAGGAGCGGAGGATGCGGGTATAATCAAGCAATGGAATTGTATTTTAAAACAATTCGCCAGGACGTGAAATACCATGAGGCGTGTTTATTTGATCCGGCACGCGATGCCGGATATCCCCCTGGGGGAGCGCTGGTGCATCGGCCGCAGCGATGTTCCGCTCGGCGCTTTCGGGCGGATGCAGGCGGCCCTCCTCCCCTTCGCTGCGGAGCTCCCGAAGGCGGAGACCGTATACTGCAGCAAGCTCTCCCGCAGCATCGACACCGCACGCGCGCTCTGTGAGCGGCCAACGGTCGTCGATGGTCTCGAAGAACAGGATATGGGCGTGTGGGACGGGCTGTCCTTTGCGCAGATCCGAGAGCGCTGGCCGGCGCTCTACGCCGCGCGCGAGGCGCAGCCGGAGCTTCTGCCGGACGGAGCGGAACCCTTTCGCGCTGTTCAGGCTCGCTTTCGCGGCGCGGTGCTGCGCTGTCTCGCGGAAAAGAACGGCGACGTCGTCATCGTCAGTCACAAGTCGGCGATCGCCAGCCTTACGGGAGAGCGGAGCGCGCTCGGTTATGCTTCCGTGTCTGTCGTGGAGACGGACGGCACGCGCTTTCTCCCGGCCGCGGTCGGCCTGCAGCCGCACCCACAGTTGACGGACGCGGTGTGTGATTCGCTTCTGCGCGCCGCCGGGGCGGACGAAGCTCTCCTTGCGCACTGCCGGGCCGTCGCCGCGCTGGCTGACGAGCTCTGCGCCGCGCTTTCACAGCACGGCCTTGCGCTCGATGCAAAAGCCGTCCATGCGGCAGCCCTGCTGCACGACGCGGCTCGAGCCGAAGGCGATCACGCGGCGCTCGGCGCCGCCTGGCTGCGGGAGCTCGGCTACCCGGCGATCGCCGAGGTCATCCGGCAGCATCACGACCCGGACGGCACCTCGCTCAACGAGGCCGCGGTCGTATACCTTGCGGACAAGGCCGTGCAAGGCGCTGTGCGCGTCAGCGTGCAGGACCGGTTCGCCGCAAGTCTCAGAAAATGCAAGACCGAGGAGGCGCTTGCCGCTCACCGGAAAAGAATGGAGACGGCGCAGGCGATCCGGGCCGCGGTCAACCGGCTCTGCGGATCAGAACTCATTCAATAATACCAGGAGGCGTTCCCATGAAACTGCTGAAAACGGAAGACGCTGTCGGACACGTGCTGTGTCATGACATCACGCAGATCATCAAGGACGAAAAGAAAGGCCCCGTGTTCCGCAAGGGACATATCATCCAGCCCGAGGATGTGCCCGTGCTGCTGAGCGTCGGCAAGGATTCGATCTATATCTGGGAGAACGACGAGAGCATGATGCACGAGGATGAGGCGGCTGACGTGCTGCGCGCCATCTGTCAGAACGAACACATGCACGCGACGGAGCCCAAAGAAGGCAAGATCGAGCTGATCGCCGACGCGGACGGTCTGCTGCTGATTGATCTCGAGCGCCTACGCGCCGTCAACTCCCTCGGCGATATGATGATCGCGACGCGCGCGTCCGGCTTTATGGTGAAGAAGGGCGACAAGCTCTGCGGCACCCGTGTCATACCTCTGGTCATCGAAAAGGAGAAGATGGAGAAGGCCAAGGCCGTCGCAGGGCCCGACCCGCTGCTGCGTCTTGTGCCCGTCAAGCCGAAGAAATTCGGCGTGGTCACGACCGGCAACGAGGTCTATTACGGCCGCATCCAGGACACTTTTACCCCGGTCATCGAGCAAAAGCTCAAGGAGTTCGGCTGTGAGATGGTCGAGCACGTCGTCTGGAACGACGACCACGAGAAGATCACCGCCTCCATCCTCGAAATGCTGGACAAGGGCTGCGAGATGGTCTTCTGCAGCGGCGGCATGAGCGTCGATCCCGACGACAAGACCCCGCTTGCCATCCGCAACACGGGCGCGAACATCATCTCCTACGGTTCGCCCGTGCTGCCGGGCGCCATGTTCCTCGTCTCTTATATGGCAGACGGGCGGCCCGTTTGCGGTCTCCCCGGCTGCGTGATGTACGCAAAGCGTACCATTTTCGATCTGGTGCTGCCCTATCTGGTGACGGATACGCCCATCACCAGGGAGCATCTTGCGGCGCTCGGTCACGGCGGACTGTGTCTCAACTGTCCGGTCTGCCACTTCCCCAACTGCGGTTTCGGCAAGGGGACTTGAGCGCTGCGCACGGATCTTTCATTCGTATATGAGCGCGTAAATCCGCGTTCGTATAAATATTTTTCCCTGAAACACGGGAGGAGGAAAACAGAATGAAGAAAATCCTGGCACTGCTGCTTGCGCTCGTCATGGTGTTTGCTCTGGCCGCCTGCGGCTCCAGCACCGCGACAACAGCGCCTGCGGCGACCGAGGCCCCTGCGGCCGCGGAGGAACCCGCTGCGGAAGAACCCGCCGCGGAACCTGTGGAAGAGGTGGAGATCATCGTCTTCGCCGCCGCTTCCATGACCGAGACGCTCACGGAGATCAAAGGTATGTATGAGGCCGCCAATTCCGGCGTCACCATCACCTACAATTTTGACTCCTCGGGCACCCTGAAGACTCAGATCCAGGAGGGCGCGGACTGCGACGTGTTCATCTCCGCCGCTCCGAAGCAGATGAACCAACTGGACGCTTCCAAGGACGCTGAGGCCAATCCCGACGGTCTCGACTTCGTGCTGCAGGGCAGCCGCATCAACCTGTTGGAAAACAAGGTCGCCCTTGTTGTCCCCGAAGGCAACCCCAAGGGCATCGAGTCCTTTGACCAGCTGGCCGAGCTGCTCAAGGGCGGCGACATCCTCATGGCCATGGGCAACAGCGATGTTCCCGTGGGCCAGTACACCCAGAAGATCCTGGCCTACTACGATCTGAGTGAAGAAGATCTGGCCGCCGCCAAGGTGCTCAGCTACGGCACCAACGTGAAGGAAGTCACCACCCAGGTCAGCGAGGCCAGTGTGGACTGCGGCGTGGTCTATGGCACCGACGCCTTCTCCGCCGGTCTGGACGTTATCGATACCGCGACCGCC
>JAFUUR010000114.1 GCA_017477695.1 Oscillospiraceae bacterium
CCTGACCGACGGCGGGGCGGACTGTCTCTCCCTGCGCAAATGCGGCGCGACGCTGTTCCTCCCGGGGCAGGAAGCCGCGCCGATCCAAGAGAAAGAAGGATAGATCATGAGCATTGCCGAAAACGTAGCCGCCGTGCGCGCGAACATGGCCGCCGCCGCCCGGGCAGCCGGCCGGGACCCGGCGGAGATCCGCCTCGTGGCCGCCACCAAAATGAACGACGCCGAACGGGTCCGCGAGGCCATTGCGGCGGGCGTGGATATCTGCGGGGAAAACCGCGTGCAGGAGATGCTGGAGAAGCAGCGCCAGGGCGCCTACGAGGGCGCGCCGCTGCATTTCATCGGCCACCTGCAGAAAAACAAAGTCAAGCAGGTCGTGGGCCTGGCCGCGCTGATCCACGGCGCGGACAGCCGCGAGCTGCTCGAGGTCATTTCCCGCACGGCCGCGGCCCGCGGCCTCGTGCAGGACGTGCTGCTGGAGGTGAACGTCGGAGGCGAGGCCTCCAAGTCCGGCTTCCGGGAAGAGGAGATCCCCGCCGTACTGGAATTTGCTTCCGCTCTGCCCGCTCTGCGGGTGCGCGGATTGATGGCAATTCCTCCCATCTGTGATTTCCCGGAAGAAAACCGCCCATTTTTTTGTCGAATGCAAAAGCTTTTTGTTGACAATGGCGAAAAAAAATACGATAATGTATCTATGGATTTTTTATCTATGGGCATGTCCGGTGATTATACCGAGGCCATCGCCTGCGGCGCGAACCTCGTCCGTGTAGGGACGGCGATCTTTGGCGCCCGCAATTATCAGAAACCGAACTTTTTATGATAGATCGCAGCATCCTGTCGCAAACTATCACTTGGAGGCCAGACCATGGGGTTCATGGATGAACTGAGAAAACTTACACAGCCGTACGATGACGAGGACGATTTCTTCGAAGACGCCGACAGCAGTCTCAGAGAGTCCGTACAACCCAGCGAGGCCCAGCTCCAATTTGAAAACACCTTCGGCGTAGAGCCCGGCAAGCCCGAGCCCGCCGGCGCCGGGCGCAAGCCCGCCAAGCAGCCCCAGGCCCAGGCGGAGGGCGGCGGGATCTTCGGCCGCGGCGCGAGAAAAAGCAGCCGGCCCAAGCACCGCGAGCGTACGGTGGATTTTAACGGCACCGAGACGCAGGTGATCCTCTTCAGCCCCAGGACCTTTGACGAGGCGGGCGATCTGGTCAACCAGCTCAATCAGGGCCGCTCCGTGGTGATGACGCTCGAGGGCGTGCCGACAGAGAACGCGCGCCGCCTGCTGGACTTTCTCTCCGGCATCGCCTACGCCCTGCAGGGCAAGATCACGCCCATCTCCGCGAAGACCTATTTCGTCACCCCCCAGAACGTGGACATTCTGAGCGCCCAGTCCACGCAGCCCGAAAGCGACGGCCAGTATCTTTAATACGTATTTACAGAAATCTTTGAAAGGTGGATTTAAGATATGATTACCGCACAGGACATTCGTGAAAAGACCTTTGAAAAGTCGCGCCTCAACGGGTACGACATGGCCTCCGTGGACGATTTTCTGGAGGAACTGGCGGACGATATTACCGCGTCCCAGAAGGAGAACGCCGTCCTTAAGAGCAAAATGAAAGTCCTCGTGGATAAGATCGAAGAGTATCGTGCCAACGAAGAAGCGCTGAATATGGCGATTCTGTCCGCGCAGAAGCTGGCCGTACAGATCGAGAACGACGCCCGCCAGCGCGCCAGCGCCATGCTCGCCGAGGCCGACGAGCAGGTCAAGGCCCGGGTCGGCTCCATCCAGGAGCAGACCGCCGCCGAGGAGCGCCGCCTCGCCGACGCGAAGGCCGCCACCGCCAGCTACTTCGACCGTATCCGCAGCCTGTGCAACCAGCAGCTGCAGACCATCGACGCGATCAGCGGTGATTTCCTGCCCGCCGCCGCAGCCGCCGCGCCCACGGTCGACGCCGTGGAGGACGCCGTGCGCAGCATTGAGAGCACCGTGGCCAAGTATCAGCCCGATCCCGCTTTCAACATCGACGTGACCCCCGCCGAGGAAACGGTGGACGACGTGCTCAAAAACTTCGAGAGCACCCAGCCCTTCACGGTCTGAGCTTTCCTACCCATAACACCACGGGGCGGGCGCAGCTGCGCGCGCCCCGCTGTTTGGTCTATTGAGGGATTTCTTCGCCCCGTTTTCGGGTCTTTTTCTTCCCTCCGATCACCGATAATTTCTACAAAACGGGAGATTCAACTCTATGTCTAAAGACTATAACGCCACCTTAAATCTGCCGAAGACCGACTTTCCCATGCGTGCCGGCCTCCCCAAACGGGAGCCGGATATGCTCAAGCGCTGGGAAGAGCTGGACGTTTATAACGAGCATCTGAAAAAGTCCGAGGGCCTGCCGCTCTTCAGCCTGCACGACGGCCCTCCCTTCTCCAACGGCGACATCCACATGGGCCACGCCCTGAACAAATCCTTGAAGGACTTCATTAACCGCTCCTACATGATGCGCGGCTATCACGTGCCCTACATCCCCGGCTGGGACAATCACGGCATGCCCATCGAGAGCGCCATCATCAAGGAACAGGGCCGCATCCACAAGACGCTGAGCGTGGCGGATTTCCGCTCCGCCTGCCATGACTACGCGGAGAAATACATCCACCGTCAGATGGATGGGTTCAAGCGCCTGGGCGTCATCGGCGACTGGGAGCACCCCTACCGCACCATGGACAAGGGCTTTGAGGCCGACGAGGTGCGTATCTTCGGCATGATGTACCGCAACGGGCACATCTACAAGGGCCTGAAGCCCGTCTACTGGTGCGCCCACGACGAGACCGCCCTCGCCGAGGCCGAAATCGAGTATCACGACGACCCGGTCACCACGGTCTACGTGAAGTTCCCCATGCACGACGACAAGGGCAAGCTCTCCCACCTGGACAAGAGCAAGCTCTTCTTCCTGATCTGGACCACCACCACCTGGACCCTGCCCGGCAACCTCGGCATCACGCTCAGCCCGGGAGACAGCTACGCCATCGTCAAGGTCCCGAACGGTGAGATGTATATCGTGGCTGAGGCGCTGGTCGAGAGCGTCATGGCCGCGGGCGGCGTCAGCGAGTATGAGATCGTCGAGACTCACGAGGGCTCCTTCTTCGAGTACATGCTGGCCGACCATCCCTTCCTGCCCAAGACCAGTCTGCTCATGCTGGCGGACTACGTCACCATGGATTCCGGTACCGGCTGCGTGCATACCGCCCCCGGCTTCGGCGCGGAGGACTACGTCACCTGCGTGCGCTACGGCACCGAGATGGTCGTCCCCGTGGACGATCAGGGCCGCCACACCGAGTACGCCGGCAAATACGCCGGGCTCGGCACCGAGGAATCCAACCCCGTCATCCTGGCCGACATGAAGGAGAGCGGCATGCTCTTCGCCAGCGAGGACGTGATCCACAGCTATCCCCACTGCTGGCGCTGCAAGAAGCCCATCATCTTCCGGGCCACCCCGCAGTGGTTCTGCTCGGTCGACTCCTTTAAGGACGAGGCCATCGAGGCTTGCGAAAACGTGCGCTGGCTGCCCTCCTGGGGCAAGGAGCGCATGGGCGCCATGATCCGCGAGCGCAGCGACTGGTGCATTTCGCGTCAGCGCCGCTGGGGTCTGCCCATCCCCGTGTTCTACTGCGACGACTGCGGCAAGCCCGTCTGCACCGAGGAGAGCATCGAGGCTGTGGCCCAGCTCTTCGAAAAGGAAGGCAGCAACGCCTGGTTCGACCGGACGGCCGCTGAGATCCTGCCCGAGGGCTTCGCCTGCCCGCACTGCGGCGGCAAGCACTTCACCCAGGAGACCGACACACTCGACGGCTGGTTCGACTCCGGCTCCACCCATTTCGCCGCCATGCAGCGCGATCAGGGCTTCTGGCCCGCCACGATGTACATCGAGGGCGGCGACCAGTACCGCGGCTGGTTCCAGTCCTCTCTGCTGGTGGCCGTGGGCGCCCTTGGCAAGGGCGCTCCGTATAAAGAGTGCCTGACACACGGCTGGACCGTGGACGGGGAAGGCCGCGTCATGCACAAGTCTCTGGGCAACGGCGTGGATCCCGCCGATCTGTTCAAGGAATTCGGCGCGGACATCGTCCGCCTCTGGGCCGGCTCCATGGATTACCATGTGGACGTGCGCTGCTCCAAGGAAATCTTCAAGCAGATGAGCCAGAACTATCTGAAGTTCCGCAACACCGCCCGTTATTGCCTTGGTAATCTGGACGGCTTTGATGTCAACGATCTGGTCAAGCCTGAGGACATGGAAGCGCTGGATCGCTGGGTCCTCACCAAGCTCAACAAGCTGATCCGCAAGGCCGAGGCAGCCTACAAGGACTATGAGTTCCACGTGGTCTCCCATCTGATCAACGATTTCTGCGTGGTGGAGCTGTCGAGCTTCTACCTCGATATCATCAAGGATCGTCTCTACTGCGAGGAGAAGGACGGCCTCAAGCGCCGCAGCGCGCAGACCGCGCTGTTCTTGATCCTGGATACGCTGACGAAGATGTTCGCCCCCATCCTGGCCTTCACCTGCGACGAGATCTGGCTCGCCATGCCGCACCGCGAGGGCGACGATGTGCGCAACGTCGTGCTCAACGGCATGAACCAGCCCTTCGACGCTTACGAGTTGGACGCCGCGTCCATGGAAAAGTGGGATCGGCTCATCAAGCTGCGTGACGACGTCAACGGCGTGCTGGAGACCGCCCGCGCCTCCAAGCGCATCGGCAAGCCGCTCGAGGCCGCCGTGACCCTCCGTCCCACCGACGAGACCGCACGCGAGCTGGTGGAGAGCGTTTCCGACATGGATCTGGCGGAGCTGTTCATCGTCTCCAGGTGCCTCATCGCCGAGGACGAGGAGCAGGGCGAGGTCGCCGCCGCCGGCAAGGGTTCCAACTACCCGGGCCTGGCCGTCTCCGTCGTGGAGGCCCCCGGCGTC
The DNA here is from genome assembly GCA_017477695.1 of Oscillospiraceae bacterium. Lineage (GTDB taxonomy): Bacteria > Bacillota > Clostridia > Oscillospirales > Oscillospiraceae > Limivicinus. Next base: position 4,956 of record JAFUUR010000114.1, read on the forward strand.
AAGTGCCCCCGCTGCTGGATGCATTCCGAGCAGGCCGATCCCGAGACCGGGCTCTGCCCGCGCTGTGCCGCCGTCGTCGCCGGGCTGTAAGCCGCCGGCTCTTCCCACAGGCACGACGCCGGCGCGCCGGCGTTGACAATTCCCGCGCTGCGGCGGAGTCCGCGGCAGAGAGGAGAAAACTATGCTTTACGCAATCGTTGGTCTGTTGGTCGTCATCGTTGACCAGTGGGTGAAATACTGGTCGACCGGCGCCGTCATCATGGAGTCCACGGGTCAGCCGCTGATCCCCGGCGTCCTCAGCCTTGTGAACCTCCACAACGACGGGGCTGCCTTCAGCTTCCTGGCAGGCAGCAACGCCAGGATCCCGTTCATCATCATCACGGGCGTGTTTATCGTCCTCGTCATCCTCGCGCTGGCCACCAAGTTCATCTCCGGCCGGTTCGCGCGCTGGTGCCTGGTGCTGGTGACGGCGGGTGGCCTGTCCAACTGCATCGACCGCGTGATCTACGGCTACGTACAGGACATGTTCAAGTGCGAGCTGTTCAACTTCCCCGTGTTCAACGTGGCCGACGTGTTCATCACCGTCTTTGCGATCCTGTTCGTACTTGCAACCCTGTTCGAGCGCAAGACGGTCTACGACGATTACGACGATGAATTCTCCGAGGAGGACGACGAGGAAGAGGACTACGAGGACGAGGATCCCGGTCCCTCCCGCCGCGCCGCCAAGGCCGCCAAGCGCGAGGAGCGCCGCGCCGCGAAGAAGGCGAAGGCCGCCGCCCGCGAGCGGGAAGAAGAGGAGGAAGAGCCCGTCCGTCCCGCCCGCAAGACCCGCAAGGAGCGCGCCGAGGAGGCGTACGCCCAGGCTCAGGCCGCCCGTGAGCAGGCCGCTGCCGCCGCGAAGAAGGCCGAGCAGCCCGCTCCCGCCCAGACCCCTGCGGAGGATCCCTTCGCAGAGTGGGACCGTGCCAATGCGCGCGCAAGCGCCAAGCCCGCCGGCCGCGCC
>JAFUUR010000115.1 GCA_017477695.1 Oscillospiraceae bacterium
GGCTGTGTGACGCGCCCGGAGAACTACCCGCTCCTGCACCAGAACGGCACGATCTTCTGGATCCGCCGCGACACGGAAAAGCTGCCGAAGGACGGCCGCCCCATCTCGCAGCGCAGCGACCTTGCCGCGCTGTACGAGCAGCGCCGCCCGGCTTATGAGGCTTTTGCCGACCACGCGGTGGAAAACGACGCGAGCGTGGACGAGGCGGTAGAGAAGATCCTGGGGGTGCTCGCATGAGGTTCCTCGTGATCAACGGCCCGAACATCAACATGCTCGGCGTCCGTGAGCCAGACGTCTATGGGCGGCAGGATTATCAGATGCTTTTGGAGCTCGTGCGCGGGACCTGTGCGGAAGAGGGGATCGAGCTGGAGCTGTTCCAGTCCAACCACGAGGGCGCACTCGTCGACGAGATCCAAAACGCCTACGGGCGGATCGACGGGATCGTCATCAATCCCGCAGCATATACGCATACGAGTGTGGCGATCCTTGACGCGCTCAAAGCGGTATCCATCCCGGCGGTGGAGGTACATATCTCCGACGTGAGCAGCCGCGAGAGCTTTCGCCAGATCTCCTATCCCGGCATGGCCTGCGTAAAGACCTACATGGGCCAAGGGATCGACGGCTACCGGCAGGCGATCCTGTATCTGAAGCAATATCTGACCGAAAGAGACGAGAGGTGATACGGGCGTGATCGCAGTATTTGTCAATATGGCGACGGTGCTGGTGGGGAGCCTGCTTGGCATCCTTTTCCGCAACCGGCTGAAGGTCGAACTGCAGAACGCGGTGATGCGCGCGCTCGCGCTCTGCACCTTCGTGATCGGGATCTCCAGCGCGATCACGACGCAGGAGCTGCTGTGTGTGATCATCTGCCTCGTGATCGGCACGGTGCTCGGCGAGTGGATCCGGATCGACGATGCGATCGAGAACGCGGGCGACACGATCAAGGCGAAGCTGTTCAAAGGGAAGGTGGGCGAGAACCGCTTCACCGAGGGCTTTGTCTCGGCGTGCATCCTGTTTTGCATCGGGTCCATGACCATCGTCGGCTCACTCGAGGCCGGCATCCATCACGACTACAGCATCATCTACGCCAAGAGCACGCTGGATTTTGTCTCATCCATGGCGTTCGGGGCAGCGATGGGCGTCGGCGTGACCTGCTCGGTCGTGTTCATCCTGCTGTTCCAGGGAGGACTTACGCTGCTTGCCGGACTGATCGGACCGGCGCTCAGCACGGCGGTCGTGACGGAGATGTCCGCCGTGGGCGGGACGATCCTCATCGGCATGGCGCTTAACATGCTGGGTGCTACGAAAGAGCGCATCCGGGTCGCCAATATGCTGCCGGCGATCTTCCTGCCGATCGCGTACTTCCCCATAACGAACTGGCTCGGCAGTCTCTTTTGAGCAGCAACTAAACGGGAAGCCCCTGCGTGTCTCAACGCAGGGGCTTCCCGTTTGTTTCAGAGGCTTTTGAGATAAGCAGCCGGGCCGCTTTTATAGACGTCGTTTCCGAGACTGTCGATCGCGACGGTGAGCGGCATATCACGTACCTGCAGCTCGCGTACGGCCTCGCATCCGAGATCCTCCCAGCACACGATCCGCACCGACTGGACGCAGGCGCTCATCAGCGCGCCCGCCCCGCCGAGCGCAGCGAGGTATACCGCAGCGTTGCGCCGGATAGCGTCGATCACAGCGGGGCTGCGATCGCCTTTGCCGATCATCACGCTTTGGCCGAGATCCAGAAGCCGGGGCGAATAGGCGTCCATCCGGCCGGAAGTGGTCGGCCCGGCGGAGCCGATGACGCAGCCGGGCGGTTCCGGCGTGGGGCCCACGTAATAGATGACGCTGCCGGGCAGCGGAAAGGGGAGAGGGCGGCCCTCGTCCAGAAGCTCCGCCATGCGCTTATGCGCCGCGTCGCGCGCGGTGTAAACGGTGCCGGAGAGCAGAACGCGGTCTCCCGCGCGCAGCGGGGACAATTGCTCCTTCGTGATCGGCGTTTGGAGTCTGTATTCCATAGAGCACCTCACAGTATCCCGCTTGCGCGGCGCGTCACGTGACAGCTTATATTCACGGCGACGGGGAGACCCGCCACGTGCGTCGGCATCGTCTCGATGCACAGGCCGAGCGCCGTCGTCCTGCCGCCGAAGCCCTGCGGCCCGATCCCGAGCCGGTTGATCTCCTCCAGCAGCTCAGCCTCAAGGGCGGCGTAATAGGGATCTGGGTGCGGCTGATCGATGGGGCGCAGCAGCGCGTGCTTTGCCAGCGCCGCGACCTTGTCGAAGGTGCCGCCGATCCCGACGCCGACCACGATGGGCGGACAGGGGTTCGCGCCGGCCGCACGCACAGCGTCCAGCACGAAACGCTTCACGCCCTCCACGCCGTCCGCGGGCTTGAGCATCGCGAGTCTGCTCATGTTTTCACTGCCGAAGCCCTTGGGGATGACGGTGAGCTTCAGCTGATCGCCCGGCACAAGCTCGATGGTGACTGCGGCGGGCGTGTTGTCTTCCGTGTTCACACGCCGGAGCGGATCTGCCACGACGCTCTTGCGCAGATAACCGTCCTCATATCCACGCCGCACGCCCTCGTTGACGGCGTCCAGGAAGCCTCCCTCGACGTGCACGTCCTGGCCGAGCTCGGCAAAGACGCAGGCAAGGCCTGTGTCCTGGCAGATAGGGAGGTCGCGCTCCCGCGCGGCGCCGAGATTGGTGCAGAGGTCACAGAGCGTGTCCCGCGCGAGGGGCCAGGGCTCGCTTTCTGTTGCTGCGCGCATGGCGCGCTCGATATCCTCCGGCAGGCGCCGGTTCGCATCCGCGCACAGGTGCGCGACGAGGTCTGTGATCTGTTGTGCGGTGATCGTTTTCATGGTTTCATATCCCTTTTCCATAACGACGCTCCCGCTTCGCTGATCAGTACGGAGAGAAAGATCAGTGCGAAGCCGAGCACGAGCTTGACCGTCATTCTTTCGTGATAGAACAGAATGGAGCTCAACGCGCCGAAGACTGCCTCAAAGGTCAGGATCACGGCGGCGGTGTTGGCCGGTGTGTACCGGATGCCCCAGGCCTGCAGGAAAAAGCAGAGCCCCGTGCAGACGATGCTCATATAGGCGATGCTGCCCCAGAGCGACGGCGTGATCTGCGCAGGCGCCTTCTCGAACAGAAGCGTGCCGCACCAGCAGATGAGCGCCGCCGTGGCAAACTCGATCGTGGAGATGCACAGCGCGTCGCAGCCGGAGACGTATCGCTCGATCAGGAGGATCTGCAGCGCGTAGAAGACGCCGCAGCAGAGCGTGAGCGCGTCGCCGAAGTTCAGCGTCGCCGTCTCGCCGCCAAGCGAGACGAAACCGATCCCCGTGATGCACAGAAAAGCGGCGAGCACGTTGGACGGCGCGGGGCGGCGCCTGTAAAGAAGCCAGGCGAGAAAGGGCGTGAGCACGCAGTAAGTCGCGGTGAGAAAGGCGTTTTTGCCGGGCGTCGTGTATTTCAGCCCGTAGGTCTGCACGATATAGGCGGACGCGAGGCACACGCCGATGAGCACGCTCCCACGCAGGCTCCGCGGGTCCATGCCGCGCAGACGCTTATTGGCAAAGAGCGCGAGCAGCAGCGCCGCAACGGAAAAACGCACGGCGAGGATCCAGAGGATGCCGAGCGCGTCCAGCGCATTTTTGAGCACGACGAAAGACGAGCCCCAGAAAAGCGTAGTCGCAAACAGGGCCAGACGCCCCGCGATCGGACGGTTCTTTTCCATACGCGTCAGGGTTCTTTGGTCATGTGCTGCGCTGCCGCGCGCAGCATCAGCTTTTTTACGCCGATCTGTTCAAAATTGATCTCGATCAGATAGTCGCCGCCCATGGGCGTCATCTTCACGATCACGCCGCTGCCGAAGGCCTTGTGTCTGACGTTGTCCCCGAGCGCAAAGCTGGGAACGGAGACAGGAGCGCTCGCGCGCTGCACCGGAGCATGGACCTGATAGGACTTGGACGGCTTCGCCTTGTAGGCAAAGCCGAGGTCGCGGCCCTTGTCCCGGTACGCGTAGCCCTTGGGCACGTTCTTGCGGATGTGTTCCTCCGGAATCTCGTCCACGAAGCGGGAGACGCGGTTTGCCGTCGTGCGGCCGAAGAGCATGCGCTGCCGCGCGCAGACGAGGTGCAGCTGGCGCTTGGCGCGTGTGATCGCCACGTAGCACAGCCGACGCTCCTCCTCCATCTCCTCCGGTTCACCGATGGCGCGCATGCCGGGAAAGATGCTCTCCTCCATACCGACGAGGAAGACCGTTGGGAATTCCAGCCCCTTGGCGCTGTGCATGGTCATCATGACCACGCTGTCCGTATCGCGGTCGTAGTTGTCGAGGTCGGTATAGAGCGCGACGTTTGCGAGATACCCCTCCAGCGTCGTATCGCCGGACTCCTTGATGTAAGAGAGGATGCTGCTTTTCAGCTCCTTGACGTTTTCCGCACGCGTCGCGTCCTTCGGGTCGCTCGAGGCTTCGAGAAGGCGCAGATAGCCAGTCTTCTCCAGAAGCTCGTCATAGAGCAGATCCGGCGTGTTCCCTTCGGCGAAGGCGCGCAGCTCCCGGATCATATTGGCAAAGGCGCGCATCCGCAGACCTGCGCGCGCGAGCTGCGGATAGGTGTCCGCGCGGCTGACGATGGCAAACAGGCTGGTGTTTTCCTCCGCGGCGAGCTGCCGCGCGATCTCTAGGCTCCGCTCGCCGATGCCGCGCGCCGGACTGTTGATGATGCGCGCGAGACGCAGATCGTCCTCCGGTACGGCGATTACGTTCAGATAGGCCAGCAGATCCTTGATCTCCGCGTGGTCGAAGAAGCGCGTGCCGCCGATGATGCGGTACGGGATACCCTGCCGCTTGAAGGCAAATTCCAGCTGGTTCGACTGCGCGTTCATGCGGTACAGCACGGCATGGTCGCGCCAGTTGCTGCCCTGGCTGTAGGCGCCCATGATGGCGGAGGCGACATACTGCGCTTCCTCGTGCTCGTTGTCGGCAAAGTACAGCTCGATCTGCGCGCCGGCGCCCTTGTTCGTCCAGAGCTCCTTGCCCTTCCGGCCGAGATTGTTGCGGATGACGGCGTTCGCGGCGTCGAGGATGTGGCCGGTGCTACGGTAGTTCTGCTCAAGGCGGATGGTACGGCAGTTTTTGTACTGCTGCTCGAAGGAAAGGATATTCTCGATGGTGGCGCCGCGGAACTTGTAAATGCTCTGATCGTCGTCGCCCACAACGCAGATGTTGCCATGCCCCTGCGCAAGAAGGGAGGCCAGAAGATACTGCAGGTGGTTTGTGTCCTGGTATTCGTCGATGAGCACGTAGCGAAAGCGCTTCTGCCAGTACGCGCACACCTCGTCGTGTTCCTGCAGGAGCTTGACGGTGAAGTAGATCAGATCATCAAAGTCCATGGCGTTTGCCGCAAACATGCGCCGCATGTACTCCGCGTAGAGATCGCCGATCCTCGCGCGGCGGATATCGGAGGACGCTTTGGCCTGGCGGCGGTATTCCTCCGCGCCGACGTAACTGTCCTTCGCGCGGCTGATCTCCGCGAGCACGGCCCGCGGCGGAAAGATCTTCTCGTCCAGATCCATATCCTTCAGGATGCGCTTCATCAGGCTCTGCGTGTCGGCCGTATCGTAGATGCTGAAGCTGTCGCTGAAGCCGAGCTTTTCCGCGTCCCGGCGCAGGATGCGGACACAGGCGGAGTGGAAGGTGCAGGCCCAGATGTCGCTGGCCTGCGCGCCGAGCATGCGCTCCAGGCGCTCCTTCAGCTCGCCCGCGGCCTTGTTTGTGAAGGTGATCGCCAGGATCCGCCAGGGGGCGACGGGATCGACGGCGGCAAGCCTCTCCGCTTCGGGACCGCCAGCCTGCAGGAGCTTGAGCTGCGCCTCGTCCGCACCGTCCGGCAGCTCGTCGCTGTCTGACGCACGGCCGTATTTGAGGAGATTGGCGATCCGGTTGATGAGTACCGTCGTCTTGCCGCTGCCCGCTCCCGCCAGGATCAGCAGCGGCCCCTCTGTCGCCATGACGGCCTGCAGCTGCATTTCGTTCAGCGCCGGGAAGTCGGCGCGGATCAGCGCTCTGCGCGCCTCGATATAACGTTTTTCAAAATCAGTCATCATGCGCATGATTTTACCACAAAGCGCCGCTTTTAACAAGGCGGAAAATCGACCGAGCATAACGCCCGCGCGCAGACCACGCTCGGCAAAATTGCCCAAGAACAGCATTCTTGTTGCAATCCGCCCGGAATTACGATATGATAAAGTCAGCAACAGGAACAGAGAGAAAGCTGCATGGAAAAGATCAAAAGCTTTTTGAAAAAAGCCGGGCAGGCCATGAACGACCCCCGTTACATAAAGCCTCTCCTGATCGCCATCTGCTGCCTTACGGTGCTCCTCTCGGGGCTCATCGTTGCAGCCGGTCTGCGCGTGCGATCGGCGCGCATCGCACAGCAGGCGGCACTGGAGGCGATGGCGGCGGAAGACGAGGACGCGGGCAAGCTGATCGCTTCGCTCGCCGTCACAACGGCGTGGGAGGATCTGCGCATCGTCGTCTGTAACGGAGACGGCGCTCCCCTCACGGCGGCTGGCTTCCCCCTGCGTGTGACCTATCCGAACGGGGAGAGCTTTTCATTCATGACTGCGGACAACGGCGAGTGCTGCCTCAGCGGCCTGCCGGCCGGTGAGTACGCGATTGAGCTGCTCAGCACGCCGGAATACGCCGCCTATGGCCCGCTGCACTGCAGCGTGGAAGGCGTGTTTACGCTGACAGACGGCGCCGGGGGAACGCCGGTGCTGGACGATAAGGGCGATCCGGTCTATACGTACCGCGCGCTCCTGGGGCCGCATGGATATCTGCTCTCGCGAGAGACACATGAGGAGAGCAGGGTGCTGCCCGTGGACGCGGATCATGACGGCGTGCCGGACTATGGACTGCGCTTCGTGCCGGAGCAGACGCTCACAACGGAAGACGGCGAGACCCGTAAGGTCGGCGCTTACTGCTATAAAGTCGATCTGATCCGCCGGGACAATACGCCGCAGCCTGCCTACGCGATCCTCGCCGTGCCGCGCATGGAGAGCTCCAACGTTCTGCACGGCTGGCAGTTTACAGGCGAAGAGGTCTATTATTACCGGGACGGTTACCGGCTTGTCGGCCTGCAGCGCATCGACGGGAAGCTCTACTACTTCGACCCGGACGGTGTGCGCGCAGAGTCTCTCGGGATCGACGTGTCCTATTACAACGAAGACATCGACTGGAAGACCGTAAAAGCCCAGGGGATCGACTTCGCCGTCGTGCGCATCGGCGGGCGGGGTTGGTCGTCCGGCGCGCCGTACGGAGATGTACGCACGCATGAATACCTGCTGGGCGCACAGGCGGCCGGCGTCAAAGTCGGCGTGTACTTCTATACGACGGCGATCAATCTGCAGGAGGCCGTGGAGGAGGCGCAGTTTGCCCTGCGCACGCTCAACGGTATCCGGCTCGACCTGCCGATCTTTATCGACATGGAGTATTCCGGCGAATATCCATGGGGCCGAGCAGACAGGCTGACCGCCGCCGAGCGCACGCAGATCATCCGCGCTTTCTGCGAGACGGTGCGCTGCGCGGGCTATGAGGCCGGCATTTACTCCGGGCAGTATTTTTATCAGCGGAGCCTGAGCTATCCCGCCGTTTCCCAGTACGTGATCTGGATGGCCAATTACACCTATTACGGCCAGCTTCCGGATTTTGACCGGCGCTACGACATCTGGCAATTCACCGACCGAGGCTCGGTCGTCGGGGTGTCCGGGCACTCGGATATGAACGTGATCTTCTGAAGGATCGCCGGGCCGCGGAGGTCCCGGCGGTTTTTCGGCTGGCCGCTGATTGGGGGCTTGCCATTTGTGGGCAGAATATGGTAACATGCTTGCCGGAAATAAGCAGGAGAGGGGCAGCCGAGGCGCTGCCGATGAAAGAACATGGCTGATATGAGAAATGAGATCCAGCGCCGCAGGACCTTTGCGATCATTTCGCACCCCGACGCCGGTAAGACGACGCTCACGGAAAAGCTGCTGCTTTACGGAGGCGCTATCCAACTGGCGGGTTCCGTCAAGGGCAAGGCCACGGCCCGGCACGCGGTGTCGGACTGGATGGAGCTGGAAAAGCAGCGCGGCATTTCCATCACCTCGTCGGTGATGCAGTTCGAGTACGAGGGCTATTGCATCAACATCCTGGATACGCCCGGCCACCAGGACTTTTCGGAGGATACTTACCGCACGCTGATGGCGGCGGATTCCGCCGTCATGGTGATCGACGCGGCAAAGGGCATCGAGCCGCAGACGCGCAAGCTGTTCAAGATCTGCGCCATGCGCCATATCCCGATCTTCACCTTTATCAATAAGCTCGACCGCGAGGCCAGAAGCCCGTACGATCTGATGGAGGAGCTCGAGAACGAATTCGGGATCGGGACTTACCCCATGAACTGGCCTATCGGCTGCGGGCAGGATTTCAAGGGCGTATACGACCGCGAAAAGCGGGCGATCCTGGCCTTCAACGAGTTTCACCGCGGGCAGAGCCGGATCCATGCGATCGAGTGCCGCCTGGATGAGACGGAGAAGCTCGACGAGCTGATCGGCAGCCGCCTGCGCCAGTCTCTCGCGGACGACATCGAGCTGCTCGACGGCGCGGGCTACGAGTTCGATATCGAACAGGTGCGGCAGGGAAAGCTCAGCCCGGTCTTTTTCGGCTCGGCGCTCAATAACTTCGGCGTGGAGCCGTTCCTGGAGAGCTTCCTGCAGATGACCATGCCGCCGCTGCCGCGGCTCTCCGGTGAGGAGATCGTCGACCCGTTCGACCTCGGCTTCTCCGCTTTCGTGTTCAAGATCCAGGCCAACATGAACAAGGCGCACCGGGACAGGATCGCCTTTATGCGCATCTGCTCAGGGCGCTTTGAGCGCGACAGGGAGTATTTCCACGTGCAGGGCGGCAAGGCGCTGCGCCTGGCGCAGCCGCAGCAGCTCATGGCGCAGGAGCGGGCGATCATCGACGAGGCCTATGCGGGTGATATCATTGGCGTATTCGACCCCGGGATCTTTTCCATTGGAGACACGATCTGCGAGAAGGGGAAGAGCATCTGCTTCGAGGGTATTCCAACGTTCGCGCCGGAGCATTTCGCCGCGGTGGAGCGCGTGGATACGATGAAGCGCAAGCAGTTTGAAAAGGGCATCCTGCAGATCGCACAGGAGGGCGCGATACAGATCTTCCACGAGCCGCACACCGGCGTAGAGGAAGTGATCGTGGGTGTCGTCGGCGTGCTGCAGTTCGAGGTGCTCGAATATCGTCTGAAAACCGAATACGGCGTGGATATCCGCCGCAGGGCCATGCCCTACGAGCTCGTGCGCTGGGTAGAGAACGAGGAGATCGACATCCGGTCTCTGAATCTCACGAGCGATACGAAATGGGTGCAGGACTTCAAAGGAAACGACCTGCTGCTGTTCACGTCGTCCTGGTGTGTCAACTGGGCGCTGCAGAAAAACGAAGGATTGCAGCTGCGAGAATTCAACCGAGATTAAAGGGAGGTCATTATGGCAGGGACCATCAAAGTAGAGATCTACAAGAACAAAAATGCGGAGGAATTCACGACCAGCCTCGCAGACGCGGGCAGTCGGCTCGACACCGGCGGCGGTGCCGCCATGTGCGCGGCAGTCGCGGCTTCGTTTCTCGCGCGTGCGGCGGCTTTGACGGCAGCCGGCTCCGCCGAAAGCGAGCAGCTCGATTACATCGTGCGAAACGCCGAGATCCTGCGCAAGTATATGGTGCACCTGATCGACGAGGACGTGCGCTCCCGCGGCCCGCTGCGCCGGGCGATCCTGGAGGGCGATGCGCAGAAGATCGACGCGGCAGGTCAGTCGGCCGTCAGCATCAGCGAGGAGATCGTCAACATGATGGGCAAGTGCCTGGATCTGTTGTCAGAGCTTGCGGATCTCTGCGTGGAAGGCGCGAAGCACTACGTGCTCGAGGGCGCAGAGATCGCCATGGCGGCGATCCGCGCCTCCATGCGCTATATTCTGCACATGAGCAGCGGCAGCATGGACGAGACTTACCGTTATATCACGCGGCGTGAAAACGAGATCACGCTCGAGCAGTCGACTGAGGTTTACGAAGCGATCCTCGCAAAGCTCGCCGATTAACAGGGAAAGCGGCTGAGCGGCTTTTCTTAAGAATTCATAAATTACGGTTCTATGTCAATAGTTGGGGTAGAACAAAAACGAAGAACCTAAGAAGAAGGAGCACGTGGCGCGCCACATGCTCCTTCTTCTTAGGTGTCATGAGGCACAATGCAGGATTCTATTGCGGAAACGAGAGAAATTGCGAACGCCGTAGCAAACACGTTTTAAGACTTTGGTTTTGTTGTTGCAGCCCTCAGTAAAGCCGTTGGTAAAGCGAACATTAAAGGAGTTAAGGATCAGCGTGCCCCAGTTGTGGACCGCCCTGGTACATTCTCGAAATTCAGAGAGATGAGAAGCTTCGGCGCGGTAGATCCAGTCTGCAAGGAGTTCTTCAGCCACATCGGAGTTTGGCGAATGCATTAGGAAGAGAAAGTCGTTTTTAAGGTAGTAAGCCTGCTCCAGCCTTGTTGAGAGGCCAAGAATGATACGCAGCTTTTCGCGCTCATCCTCTTTGAGCTTGTCTGGCGGTTTATTCAGGAGGGATTTGGAATGCTTGCAAAACTTTCTCCACGCTGCCGAAAGATGGTTTTGCTCCTCCTTGCGGACCCGTTCCAAGGCCCAAATAGCTTGTCTGGTGACGTGGTAACGGTCGATCACGATGGTAGCCTGAGGGAAACAAATTTCGGCGACTTCACGGAAATGAGGATTCATGTCGATGACAACATACTTAACCTCTTTTCGGTTCTTAAAACGACGGAAATAGCGGATCATATCTGCCTTTTTGCGATTGGGAAGAATATCTATGATCTTTCGGCCCCTGGCGTCTGTCAGGATCGTCTGGTACTTCTCACCGCCAGCATTACCTTTGAATTCGTCGATGGACAGCACCTCCGGAAGCTCTTTGCACGAGTAATTGACCAGGTTGAAATAGCGGAGCGCCGTCGTTGTAGAGATATTATGCTTCCTGGCTATGTAGGAGGCCGAAACGGTATCTCGAAAGTCCTCAATGATGCGGGCATTCTTGCGCCTCGTCATGCGGTGGTAGCGTGGGAGAAAGCTGTTCTTCTCATAAAACCGTTTCCCACAGCCATCGCATGCATACCGCCGCTTACGAAGATAGAGATAGACGTCCTTGCCAAAAGCAGATATATCCTTGATCTTCTGCTCGCGGTAGTCGTGGATCCGCTCTGTCTCCGCTCCGCAGCATGGACAGCTATGTTTACGACGGGGCAGCTCAAGCTCAATATGGTATGCGCTTTCATCTTCCCAGACTTTTTTGATGATTACATCTTCCAATCCCAGCAGTTTTGCGCTATTATCTTCATAGAGCATAGAGTTCATCCTTTCTGTTTTGTGTAGGGGTACATTAATCTTAAAGGATTTTTCTTCTATGCTCTACTCTTTTTTCTCTTAATGAAAAAATGTTGGGTGTAGCTCAGCCTCTCGGCCTCGCTACCCCAACATTTATTTTAGAACC
>JAFUUR010000116.1 GCA_017477695.1 Oscillospiraceae bacterium
CCCTGTCGGCGCCCTTCAGTTGGGTGATGCTCTCGTTTCCGTATTGCTCGGTGGTTTTGCTCATAAAAATGCCCTTTCACTATATCTTGTGTTCACATTCGCTCTTTTTTAACTGATATAGTTTACCATTCCCCGCCGAGGAAAGCAAGAACAAGGGCGCATCATTGCGTTTCAAAAAAGTTACAGCCCGTGTGTATGCCGGGCGGAAAAGGCGCATATACTCAAAGGGCGGGCCGCATTGCAGCCCGCCCCGCGGCGGATATTTTCCCGCCCGGGAAACCTCTCCGTCCGCTTGACATTCTCCCGTTTTGGATGTATTCATATAGGGGGCTATATGCTTTCCATCCGCGGCTGTCTGTCTCTCGCCGCCGGAAGTCTGTCCGGGAGATAGTATCTGCCGTTTCGCCCGATTTACGCCGGAAGCTTTTTCCGGCGTCCCTATGAAAGGTCATGCTGCTTATGGATACCGTTTCCGCCATATTGATCCTGGCGGCGGCGTTGGTCCTGATCGTCGTGCTGGTCAGGGTCCTGGCCGCGCCCATCCGGCTGCTTTTGAAGCTGGGCATCAATGCGGCCCTGGGCTTCGTGATCCTGTTCGTCGTCAATTTCTTCGGTGAATTCGTCGGTATCAGCCTGGGGCTCAATCTGCTCAACGCGCTGGTCGCCGGCTTTCTCGGCGTGCCCGGCGTGATCCTGCTCGTGCTGATCCGGCTGCTGTTTTGAATACGCGCAAGTGCAAATGTGAGGCCCCGCCGTTCGGCGGGGCCTCGTCTTTTCGTCTATTCTTTGCGGCCGTTTCGCTCCCAGATCCGGCGGCGCCGCGCGTCGACGGCGTCCTCTGCCCGCTCGCGCACCGCGGGGAGCCACTCCCCTTTCAGCTTCCTCCTGCCAAGGCGCAGATACCGCCGCAGCAGAACGAGCAGCGTGACCGCCGGGCAAAGTGCGAAGACGATGGCCAGCAGCAGGAGCAACGTGCACCAGTCCTCCACGCAGCGGGCCGCGTTCTCCCAATAGGGGTAGCTGATGCTGCGGCTCTGCATCGAGCGCACACCGAAATCCCGCAGCAGATCCAGCAGCCGTCCGGCGCGAAAGCGCCCGCTGTTTTCCAGGATCACACCGCCGCCGATCGGGAACTTCTCCCGCACGAAGCTGACGGCGAAATTCTTGACCGGCTCCGCCATGACGAGCTCGTAGCAGGTGACACCCGCCTCCTCGTGCAGTGCTTTATACGCGTCGTAGGACATGAAAAGCCCCATGCCGTCCGTATACGCCTTCTTGCTGGCGAAATCCTGCTCCCGCTCGATCACGCCCGCCACAACGAAGGGGACGTTGTCGATCCGCAGCTCAAGCCCCGCGAGGTCCGTGCCGCCGAACAGCAGCCAGGCCAGATCCTCGTCCAGCAGCACGCGGTCCTGCATCAGGTCGCCCTCGGTAAAGTAGTTGCCGCTGAGCAGACGGATGGGATGAAAGTCGAAAAACGCGCCGCCCACCGCCGTCACGACCGCGTCGCCCTTGCCGAGGCTGGTGGAAGCGACGGCCTTGCCGCCGGTGCTCCATGCGTCGACGAAGAGGGTACTGTCGTTATCCACGTCCAGCGCGGCCTCGTGGAACTTGTCGAGCATCGCGTAGCGGAAGGTATACACGTCGTCCAGGCCGATGCTCTCGTCGTTCGGGATGAAGCAGCTCAGTTGCGCAAAGCTCAGCTCGTTGTCCCCCCGCCAGCGCTCCGCCTCCTTCTGCGTGTTCAGCAGGCCTGCGAGCCGGGAGATGCCGATCACGCAGGCGAGCGCCGCCAGCGCCAGCAAAACGTTCAGCACCCAGAGGGCTATCTTTTTTATCGATCGGATACGCTTTTTCATATCAGGCGTCCGCAAGGCGGACCAGATCCCCGTTCTTTACCGGCGCGTTGCTGGTGGTGATCACGTAGTCGCCGTAATGCAGATCGGCGGTCACGGCGGAATTCATGTCGTCGCTCGCAAGGACCTCCACGTTCACGCGCCTGGCAACGTAGCGGTTGCCGAGCGGGGAGTTGCGCGCCTCGATGGCCAGCACGAAGCTGCCGTTGGAGTCGCTGCGGATGGCGCTGTTGGGCACGATCACGTCGTAATTGGCGCTTTTCTGGCCGACGGACAGCGTCAGCTCCGCCCCGGTATTGACGTCCCCGTCCACGTCGAAGGTGAGCAGCTTGTTGTTCTGCGGGTTCTTCGGGTCGACCTGGATGGTGTTGAGCGTCGCGGTGATCTGGCTGCCCCAGTAGTAATTGCTGACGGTGGCCGTGTCCCCGGGACGCAGGCGGCGCGCCTGCTCGTTGGTGACGGAGAAGCTGAGCGTATAGCCCATGTCCGGCACCTCGATGGTGCACAGCACGTCGTCCTTGAGCTTGGTGTCGCCGGCGGTGCAGTCGACGGACTGTACCGTGCCGGATACCCGCGCGGTGATCTCGTTATCCTCGCCTCCGGTCAGTTCGGCGAGCTTCTGTCTTGCGCGCTCGATCTGCGCGGCGAGATCCGCGAGATCGATGTTCGACAGCTGCTGTGCCTTTTTATCGGCGGCCTTCTGCTGCTCCAGGGCCTCCTTCAGCGTATAATAGTTGTCCTCCGCGATGCGATAGGCCTCCAGAGCGGCCTTGTAGGCCTCCGTCTCCGGCGTCGCCACGCTGGAGAGCGCGGTCAGCTTCGCCTGGCACTGGTCGCGCAGCGTCGTCGCCGCGGCCACGGCCGGGTCCGTCGTGTTGTTCAGCACCTCGAGCGCGAGCTTCGCGTCGGAGAGCTCCTGCTTCGCCTTCTGCAGCTCCTCCTCTGTGGACGAGGCGCCCCCCTCCCCGGGGTCCTCCGGCGCATCCGGATCGTCCGGGCTCACGGTCTGCCCGGCGGAGAGCTCCTCCGTCAGCCGGTCGACCTCCGCCTGGGCCGCGTTCACGCGGTCCAGCGCCGCCTGCAGAGCCTTGTCGTGGTTCTCGATGGCCGCCTGGAGCTGCGCTTCCGCCTGCGCGAGCGCCTCCTCCGCGGCCTGGATCTCCTCCAGGTTCACGCTGGGGATGTTCTTCTTGGCCTCTTCCACGGCCTGCGCCGCGTCGTTCATCTCGATCTCCGCGAGCTTCAGCTTGCGCTCCGCTGCGGAATAATCCGGCTTCGACACGCCTACGGCCGCGCGCTGATAGCTGACCTGCAGCGCGCGCAGGGCTTCCTGCGCGGCCTCGATCTCGGCGCTGTCGCCCTCGCCGAGGACGAACAGCACGTCGCCGGCCTTGACCTCCTGTCCCACCTTGATCATCACGGCGCGGATCTCGCGCGTCTGCTCGGCCTTGACCTGGTGTGCGCCGTTTGCGGTCACGGTGCCCGTGCCGCGCACCTTGGCGGTGATGGACCCATCCGTCACGTACTGCGTCGCGACCTCGGGCAGGCTGCGGTTCATCCAGGTGTTGGAAAAGAAGGTGAGCACCAGCAGCACGGCCAAAAAGATGATGGCCGCGTTCTTGACCCACTCTCTGTTTTTCGGTTTGAAGTCCATGTCTTTCCTTCTCCAGTCAGAAAACGGATTATTCTGTCAGCCCTTGACGCTGCCGGAATTGGCGATCCCCTCGACGAGGTATTCCTCACCGTGGAGAAACAGCAGCAGGGATGGCACCATATACACCGTCGCCATGGCGAAAGCCAGTCCGATCTCCCCCGCGTTGATGGAGGAGAGGAACACGGACAGCGGCTGGGACTCGGCGTCCTGCAGCAGGATGAGCGGCTGCTCGACCATGTTCCAGTAATCGATGAACACGAGGATCGCAATGGAGTACAGCGCCGAGCGGCACTGCGGCAGGCAGACTCTGGTAAAGATCTGCCATTCGCTCGCCCCGTCCACCTTGGCGGCCTCGATCAGCGAATACGGGATGCGGCGCATGAACTTGGTCAGCAGGAAGACGGAAAACGGGGCGAAGATGCCGGGCAGGATGATCGCCCAGCGGGTATTGAGGAGCCCCAGCCAGCGGCTGACGAGATAGTTCGGCACCAGCGTCACCTGGTAGGGCATGAGCATCAGGATCACGTAGAAGAAGAAAATGCCGCTCCTTATTCTGCCCCGCCATCGCGTGAAGCTATACGCCGCCACCGAGGCGACGGCCACCTGAAAGATCACGATGGGCACGACGAGGATCAGGCTGTTCCAGAACTTGATCAGATAGTCCGGCGACTTGATCAGCCCCGTAACGTATTGCGAGATCGTGACCCTGTCGGGGATGAACTTGAGGTTCACCGTCTCCGACACGTAACCGCCCGTCGTGGTGGAAAAGATCATGCCGTAGTTGGACTGGATCTCCGACTCGGACATGAAGGAGTTGGTGATGGTCAGGACCGTGGGCATCAGGAACATCAGCGCGAAGACGGCGCAGAGGATGAACATGCCCACACGACCGAATGTACGCTTCTTTTTCCTCATCCCTCCACGTCCTTTCCGAACCAGTCCTCCGCCTTGAACAGCAGCGCGATCAGCGCCACCATCACGATGGCCATGATCACCGCCGCGGCGGAGAGCTTCTGATAGTCGAGATTGCGGAAGGTGTTGTTCATGAAGTGCTGCAGCATATAGAGCTTTTCAAAGGGGTAGTCCCCCGTCAGCAGATACACCTCGCGGAACACCTTGAAGGAATTGATCAGCGACAGGATGGTGACGAACAGCACCGTCGGCGAGAGGTAGCGCAGCTTGATGGCGAAGAACTTATACCGCTCCGAAGCGCCCTCCACGTCCGCCACTTCCAAAAGCTCCTTCGGGATATTGGACAGGCCCGCCATGAACAATATCATGTTGTAGCCGAGGTTTTTCCACAGAAACAGGATCAGCACCACGACCTGGCAGTACTCGGACTGCAGCCAGTCGATCTTATCCGCTCCAAAGAGCGCCAGGAACTCGTTGATCGTCCCGTTATAGTTGAAGAGCACCTGCCAGATCAGCACCACCGAGGCCACGGGGACCATCATCGGGCTGAGGAAAAAGGTGCGGAACTGGGACTTGAGCGGGATGCGGCACTCGAGCATCAGCGCGAGCACGATGGACAGCACCACCGCGAGCGGCACCGCCATCACGGAAAAGCTCAGGGTGTTCTTTGCGGCCATGAGGAACGCTGAATTGTGGAACAGCTTCACGAAATTCTGCAGGAAGACGAAGCGCCGCGAGCCGACCCCGTCGATCAGCGCGTAATACACCACCACGCCGAAGGGCAGGATGAAGAACAGGCCCACGCCCAGCAGGCTCGGGGACAGGAAGCACAGGCTGCGCAAAAAGTCCTTTTTCTGTTCGCTCAGATGGATGCCGCGTCTTTTCATCGTTTCGTTGCCGTTTCGTAAAATCTTGTAGTTTATCAGTCTTTAGTATACAGCATCTTGCGTTTGCTTGCAAGGCGAGCTGTACATTCTTAAGAATTTCGTAAAGAAAAAGGCGGGCGAGCCCGCCTTTTTCCGCGTCTTTTACCGCTGCTCGTTCACGTAGATGTTGGCCTTGCTCTGAATCAGCCGCGCGACCTCCTCAGCGCTCTTCTGCCCGGCGAAGAAGGCCTGGGCCTGCTCGTTAACGATATCGAAGATGCTGTCGTCATAGCTTTCCACCTTGGTGGTCGCGTTGATGACCTCCAGCAGCTTGTCGGCCTGCTCCTGCGTGACGGCGAAGAGATAGTGCACGGAGCCGTCGGCCATGCCGTAGGAGCCACGGCTGACCTCGATGCGCTCGCCGTTATCGTCGAGCACGTAGTTGCCGTTCGCATCCCGGCGGTACTCTGGCGTCATGGCCTTTTCGAGCTGTTTGTTGAAGGCTTTGACGTTGGTGGGCAGGCCCCACAGATCCTTCTGCGCGTCTTCCGTGAGGAAGCTGCGCAGGAACTGCCAGGCGGCCTCCTTGTCACTGCATTTGGTACTCATGGCGTAGAGCGCGCCGTCGCCCGCGCCGAGGCGGATCATATTGCCGACGCCGTTGTTGGTGGGATAGCCGATATAGGTCGTGTCGTCGCCGAAGTACATATCGTTATACTGGATATTGTCGATATAGTAGATGCTCGCGTTCATTAGCATCTGCCGACCCTCGCTGATGCGGTTCTCGACCTGGTCAGCGTCCGTCCACTCATAGTTGTCCCAGTTGAACTCCTTCGGGAAGCGCGCGGCAAAATGCAGCATGTCGATAAAGCTCTGGCTGTCGAAGTTGACCTTGCCGGTGTTCCAGTCCACCAGATCGTCCATCTCCAGGAAGACCAGCGTGCGCAGGATGTCGTCCCGCGTGGTGTACTGATCCAGCGGGTCGCAGCCGGCGGGCATTTTGGCCAGCGCCGCGTCGAAATCGGCATAGGTCCAGCCCGGGGTATCGCCCACGATGGAGCTTGCGCCGATGAGCGTGGAGACGGCGAAGGTCGGGGTGATCTCACAGAGCTTGCCTTCGACCTCCATGCCCTTGAGCACCGTCGGGAAGAAATCGTCCCGGCTGAGCTCCTTGTCGGCGTCCAGATAGGGATACAGATCCTCCAGGAAGCCCTTGGCCGCGAGCTGCTTATAGGGCAGTTGGTTGAGGCACAGGAGATCCGGCAGGTTGCCGGACATGATCTCCGTGGTGAGCTTGGTGAGGCCTGCGCTTGCGTCGTCTTCCGTGTTGTACTGGGCGTAATCCAGGACGCGCACGCGGCAGGTGTCGCTGCTGCGGTTAAAGCGGATGATGGCGTTGCTCAGCTCATAATTATACTCCGCGTCCATCACCGCAAGCGTCAGCTCCTGCTTGTGCGGGACAGAGTCGTACGGCACGCGGCTGAGCGTGACGATCTCGGTGCTGACGTCAGAGCTATCGTCATAGTTGTTCAGGACGCCCACGATGCTGCCGTCCTCCTGGATGGAGACGCGGCTCATGTAGTTGCCGTTGATGTCCACGTCCAGCCAGTTGAGGATGCGCTCGTTCTCCTCCGTCTCCAGCTTATAGCCGTAGAGGCTTTGTCCGCCGGGATAATACAGGTCGTAGTCCCCGCCGCCGGTCAACAGATCGTAGGCGTTGTTGGGCATGGTATAGCGCTCGCTCCCCACGCTGTGCGCGGCGGTATCGATCAGGTGCAGCTCCATGCCGGACTCTCCGTACAGCGTGAAGCCCAGGCGCCCGTCCTTGAGACGGACCAGAGAGTTGATGTAGTCGTCGGTCGGGATGGTGTAGACGACGCTGCCGTCCTGCGCGATCGCCACGATCTGCGTGTCGCCGCTGCAGAGGACGTTGTCGTCCTCGTCGATCTGCATACCGTAGAAGTTCAGATAGCTGTCGGTCGTTTC
Organism: Oscillospiraceae bacterium; assembly: GCA_017477695.1. Classification (GTDB taxonomy): domain Bacteria; phylum Bacillota; class Clostridia; order Oscillospirales; family Oscillospiraceae; genus Limivicinus. Next base: position 7,275 of record JAFUUR010000116.1, read on the forward strand.
GTATTCGACCTCGGCGCGGCTGAGCTCATTGCCGTCCTGATCCAGTACGCGCAGGTAATATACGTCGGTATACTGCCAGTACTTCCAGTCCTCCTCGCTGCCGATCATGGATTCCGGCCCGTCGAAGTAGCTGACATAGTTGTTCTCCACGACGAGCAGGCTGCCGTCGCGCAGCAGGCCCATACCGGAGACGCCGCTGCCGGAATAGAACTCCGGATAGTCGTCGGTATTCTCCGCCGCCGGCAGGGGCTCGTAACCTTCCAGCTTGCGGGTGCTGCCGTCCAGGCCGACGAAGTACAGCCGGCTCTCATACACGTCGTACTGTCCCTCGTATTCGAGGATCGCACCCTCGGGGGCGTTGCTGCCCACATTTTCAGAAGACACCACGTAGAACCCGTCGTCCGTAAAGATCTGCGGGCTCATGTACGAGCTGTTCCCGCTCACGGATCTGTACGCCGCCGTGTACACGTATTCGGTGTGCTCGGTATCCTCGTTCTCGGGCGCGTCCTCCTGCTTCCCGCCGCAGGCGGCGAGAGAGAGCGTCATGACCGCCGCGAGCAGCAGGGCCAAAAGAGATCTCAGTTTCTTCATAGTCATCCTCCCGGAAAACGTTTTTTCTCAGGCAGCCGTATTATAGCACATCATACAGCCTGTGTATCTTAAGTTTTCTTAAATTCTTGGTATACGGAAAAAATTGTGGTACAATGATGCTGCAAATTTCTGACCGGAGGTGGCCCATGTCCACACTTGCCCGCATTCTTATAGTAGATGACGATCCCGATATCCGAAAAGTTCTCCAGCTGCTGCTGAAAGATAAATATTTTGTCGCCGAAGCGGCCGACGGCGTGGAGGCGATCCGGTACATCCAGAGCAACCCGGACACGGACCTCGTCGTGCTGGACGTGATGATGCCCGGGCTGGACGGCATCCAGACCTGCGAGAAGCTGCGGGAGCTGTCGAACGCACCCGTGCTCTTTCTCACGGCCAAGTCCGCCGAGCAAGACCGTGTCTCCGCTTATGAGAGCGGAGGGGATGATTTCCTCTCCAAGCCCTTCTCCCAGGCGGAGCTGTTGGCCAAGGTCAGCTCCCTGCTGCGGCGCTACCAGGAATACCGGGGCAAGCCCGCCACCGTCCTGACGCTGGACAACCTCGAGGTCGACTTCGCCTCGCGCACCGTCAAGAGCGGCGGCAAGCCCGTCACGCTGACGGATACGGAATACTCCATTCTCGAGTATATGCTGAAAAACCGCGGCACCGTCGTGACCGCGTCCGATCTCTACGAGTCCGTCTGGGGCGAAAAGTTCCTCTCCGGTTCCGGCAACACCGTGATGGTCCACGTGCTGAACCTGCGGCGCAAGATCGAAGAGAACCCCTCCGCCCCCAGGATCATCCGCACGGTTTGGGGAAGGGGTTATCAGATTGACTGAGCGTTTTCATCTTCCACGCTCGCTCGACGCGAAGATCCTGTATATCATCGTGCTCGCGGTGCTGTGCGCGCTGCTGGTATACTTCGTGGCCTACGGTCTCGGCACGCTGGCGCTGCAGCAGATCTATATGAGCGCGGAGTCCGTCTCCGCGCGCCAGGCGGCCTACTATACCGACTTCAACCAGTTCGTCGCCGCTTACAAGGTGAAGGGCTCCGACGCGCAGACCATCGCTCATTGGACGCAGGACAACGCCTACGTGACGCTGCTCGTCTTCCAGGACGGCGACCTCCTGCTGCGCGCATGGGACGGGATCTCGCAGACGGCGGTCGATATGCAGAGCTACGAGCGCCTGCTGTATGCGACCGAGTACAGCCGCCTCTATCCGATGCGTTTTGCCGACGGGCAGTACCAGATCGCCATCGGCGACAATACCGACGCCCGCGAGGACCGGCTCAATTGGGATATCGCCCTGCTGTTGTCAGTGATCAGCTTTTTCGCGGTGGTGCTCCTGTATATCCACCGGCTCAGCCGGCGGGTCATCCTGCTCTCGCGGGAGGCCGGCGCCATCGGTGCGGGCGACCTGGACCATCCGATCACCGTCAAGGGCGGAGACGAGCTTGCGGAGCTTGCGACCGACGTGGACAATATGCGCCGCTCGGTGATCGAGCGCATGGGCAACGAGCGCCGCGCCTGGCAGGCCAACAGCGAGCTCATCACGGCCATCTCACACGATATCCGCACCCCCATGACCACGCTCATCGGCTATCTGGGCCTGCTCAATGAGAGCGGCTTTGACGATCCGGAGCAGGGGCGGCAATTCGCCGCCTCCGCCTACGACAAGGCCATGGAGCTCAAGGATCTCACGGACGAGCTGTTCCGGTATTTTCTGGTCTTCGGCCGCTCGGAGCTGGATCTGAACAGCGAGCGGCTCGACGCGCGGCTGCTGCTCGAGCAGCTCCTGGGTGAAGCGGAATTCGATTTGAGCGATGCGGGCTTTTCCGTAAGCCGGATCGAATTTGAGGGCGAGTGCTCCGTCTGGGCGGATCCGCTCTACCTCAAGCGGGTGCTGGACAATCTCGTTTCCAACGCGAAAAAATACGCCGACAGACAGCGCCCCATCCTCGTGCTCACGGAGCTGAAGAACGGGGATCTCTCCGTCTGCGTCTCCAACTACGTGGCCCGCTCCATGGATCGGGTCGAGAGCACCAAGATCGGCCTGCGCACCTGTGAGAAGATCATGCAGGCCATGGGCGGCAGCTTCACCACGACCAGGGACGAGGAGCATTTTGCCGCGGAGTTCACGCTCCCGGCGGAAGCCCCCGTCTGACAGCAAAGCAAGGACCTGCTGAGCGCAGGTCCTTGCTTTTGTACCCTATATCCGCTTACCAGGCTTCCTCGCCGTCATAGCTGCCGCAGGAGCATCCGCCGCCGCAGCCGCATTCGGGCCCACAGGAGCAGCCGTCCGCGGCGCCGCCGCAGCCACAGCCGCAGCCGCCCGCGTCTGGCGTGAGCGGAAGCTGGCCGGTGACCAGCAGATCCGAGGCTGTGTCGGCATCGCCCGAGTAACCGATCACGGGCACGATGCCGTAGCTGAGCAGAAGGCTCCTGGCCTCGTCGCCCATGTTGCTGCAGATCACCGCGTCCACTCCCTGCTCCTTCATCAGATCCGCCATGGCCTTGTGGCCGGAGCGGCCCTCCGTCGGCACCAGGCGCTTCGTGCAGTCGGACACGTACTCGCCGTACTCGTAGGTAGCGAACATCCCACAGTGGCCGAAGTGACCGTAGATCTCTCCGTTATCGTACGCGACGGCGATCTTCATGCCTCGTCCTCCAACAGCGACTCGACCACGTCCACCATGCCGGTGATATGCTCGCCGCTGACGGACTCGACCTCGCCGGCGTCCACCATGGTCGCGACCACGGGGTCGATGGGCAGCCTCGCGGTATGCTCGATCGCAAAGGCCTGCGCCACGCGCTCGACCTTGCTCTCCCCGAAGATGGCGTGCTCCTTGCCGCAGTCCGGGCACTTGAAGTAGGACATGTTCTCCACGATCCCCAGCACCGGGACGTTCATCATCTCCGCCATGTTCACGGCCTTGGCCACGATCATCCCCACGAGATCCTGCGGGGTAGTGACGATGATCACCCCGTCGATGGGCAGGGACTGGAACACAGTCAGCGGCACGTCGCCCGTGCCGGGAGGCATGTCCACGAACATGAAATCCACGTCCATCCACAGCACGTCCGTCCAGAACTGGGTCACCGCGCCGGCGATGACGGGGCCGCGCCACACGACGGGCTCGGTCTCGTTCTCCAGTATGAGATTGATGGACATGATCTGCATCCCCGTATGGGTCGTAACGGGCAGAAGATACTCGTCCGTCCCCCGGCAGTGCTCGGTGACGCCGAAGGAGCGCGGGATAGAGGGGCCGGTGATATCCGCATCCAGCACCGCGCAGTTATAGCCGCGGCGCTGCATCTCGGAGGCCATCAGGCTCGTGACGAGGGACTTGCCCACGCCGCCCTTGCCGCTCACGACGGCGATGACCTTCTTGACGCTGGAATAGGGATTGAGCTCCTTGATAAAGCTCTGCGGCTCCGTACGCTCGGCGCAGCTCTGGCCGCAGGTGGAACAGTCATGCGTGCATTCGCTCATATCGTAAAAACCTTCCTTTATTGTGATCAATGATACTTTACGTTATTATACGCAGATCCGTGCAAAAGTCAATCACAGACGCAGTCTGCGCAGCGCGCGCACCAGATACTTGGCGGCGACGCCCGTGAACACGCCCGTGATCACACCTGATACCGCGAGGACCGGCGCATACACCAGCAGGCCCGGCGTGCGCAGGACCAGGATGCTCGCCAGCAGCTGCCCCGCGTTGTGCGCCACGGCGGAGACCGCGCTCGTAGCCCAGAGGCGCTCCTCCGGGATGAACCGCGTCAGCAGGCACATACACAGGTAGGCGAAAACGCCGCCCATCGCGCTGAAGATCAGTGTGGAGGGGCTGCCTGCGAACATGGCGCCCATCACGATGCGCAGCAGCAGGATCACGCCCGCCTCCCGGCGGCCGAGGATCAGCATGGCGGTGAGGGTGATGATGTTGGCAAGGCCCAGCTTCACGCCCGGGATCGGCACCGGTGACGGCAGCTGCGCCTCCAGCATGAAGATGCCCAGCGCGATCGCCGTGAGCACCGCCATCAGCGCGAGCCGGCGGGTCTTGGAAAGCGAGCGGTCACCCATCAATCCCGTCCCCCTCGATGGCGATGATCAGGTGATGCGGCATGCAGATGATGGGGATGCCGCTGCCCTGCAGCCTGCCCATGGCGACGCAGATCTTATCCGGACAGTCCGCCTCCGTGACGGAGATGGCTCCCGGTTCCACATGGACGACGTTGCGCCCGTAGCCGGTGTCGATCTCGATATCGTAGCTCTCCTTCACGCGTGACAGGTCGATCCTGTCAAGCTCCTCTCCGTCGACCGAGATCACCGCAACGGTCCCGTCTCCCCCGATCCCGCGCAGGATAAGGAACGCCCCGGCGCAGAGCGCGCAGAACACGACGAGCACCAATATCCAGATTTTCGTTCTTCGATCCATCATGCGCATATTTTAGTTGACTTCCTCCCCGTTGTCAATGCCCACCGCTTTGTGGTATACTATTGTTGTTTTGCGGATACACGGCGGGCCGCGGCGCAGGACGCGCCGCGCACCCGACCCGTCTGAAAGGGGGTGTCTCTCTGGAAACGTTTCTCGCGTATATGCTGACCACGAGCAAGTTCATGCTCATCCTTCTGTCGATCATCATCATGGTCCGCTGTGTGCGCTCCATGCTCCGCGAGCACTATGAGCCCGAGACCTGGGCCTATATCCGCTCCGGCAGGGAGACGCTGCCCGTCTATCACTGGGAAAACATCATCGGCAGCGCACGCAGCGCGGACCTCGTCGTGGACAAGCCCGGCGTGCGCCGCGTCCACGCCGTTCTGACGCGCAGCGACGCCGGCCAGTGGCGTGTGTTCGACGTGTTCGGCCGCGGCGGCGTATGGGTCAACAGCGTCAAGGTCGGGCCGAAGGGCGAACAGATCTTCAGCGGAGACGTGATCAATCTCGTGGGGAATACGGTCCGCTTTCAAGACATCCCGCAGGAGAAGCGCGTCAAGCTTGAGGCCTCCCGCGCCACCGCGGGCAAGCGCTTTTCCCCCGCGCTGACGCTGTTGGAACTGACGCTCTTCCAGCTCTTCCTCCTGCTGCAGCACGCGCTCTTCGCGGATGAGGCGCATCTGCCCGCCATTGCGCTGGGCTTTCTCTCGCTCATCATGCTCCAGTGGAGCTGTTATAACGCCATGCGCATCATGGGCCGCAGCGGCTTCGAGGTGGAGACGCTGGCCTTCTATCTGACCACGCTCGGCATGTCCGTGGCCGCGACCTCCACGCCGGACGATATGTTCAAGCAGATCCTGCTGACCATCGCGGCGGTCGCCCTGTTTCTGCTCAACGGCTGGTGGCTGCGCAGCCTCAAGCGCACGGCCGCGATGCGCTTTCCCATCGCGGCGGCGGCCCTGCTGCTGCTGGCGGTGAACGTCGTCGCGAGCGACGCTGTGCTCGGCGCGCGCAACTGGCTGGAGCTCGGCGGCTTCTCCTTCCAGCCGTCGGAGCTCGTCAAGGTCGCCTACGTTTACGTCGGCGCCTCCACGCTGGAGAAGCTCTTCCGCCGGCGCAACCTGTTCGGCTTCATCGCCTTTTCGGCGATCTGCGTCGTCGCACTCGCCCTGATCGGCGACTTCGGCACGGCGCTGGTGTTCTTCATCAGCTTCCTCGTCATCTCCTATATGCGCTCCGGCTCGATCGCCACGGTTTTTCTGGCGGTGTCCGGCGCGGGGCTGGCCGGCTTTCTGGCCGTCAGTGCGCGGCCGTACATTGCCCAGCGCTTCGCCTCATGGGGCCACGTGTGGGAGGACGTGTACGATGCGGGCTATCAGCAGACGCGGGCCATGTCCGCCGCTGCGGCGGGCGGCCTGTTCGGCAAGGGCGCAGGCAGCGGCTGGCTGAAGGACATCTTCGCCGCCAACACGGACATGGTCTTTGCCGTCATCTGCGAGGAGCTTGGGCTGATCATCGGCCTGTGCGCGATCCTCGCCATGCTGACGCTGGCCTTCTTTGCCGTGCGCAGCGCGCGCAACGGCCGCTCCTCCTATTACGCCATCGCGGCCTGCTCCGCCATGAGCATGCTCCTGACCCAGCTCGCGCTGAACGTGTTCGGCTCGATGGATATCCTGCCGTTCACCGGCGTGACCTTTCCCTTCGTCTCGCGCGGCGGCACCTCGCTGCTGTCGTGCTGGATGCTGATGGCCTTCATCAAGGGCGCCGACACGCGGCGCGACGCGAGCTTTGCCGTCCGTCCGGGTGAGCGGCTCTTCTCCGTGGGCGAGCAGCCGGAAAAAGCGAAAGGGGGCAAGGGCAAGGCATGAAAAAGATCACCAACCGCGCGGTGTCCGTGCTTCTGATCGCGGCGCTGGTCATCGTGGGCGTTCTGGCCTACGTCGTCCGCTACGTGGACGAGGGCGAGGACTGGGCGCTGTACTTCTCCCGCCTCAATACCGACGCCACCGGCCAGGTGGTGGATCGAAACGGCGTCGTGCTCGCCGCCTTCAGTCCGACGGAGAACCGCTTTGCCGAGGACCGAGCCACCCGCGTGGCCAACTACCACGTGACCGGGGACTACTGGGGCCGAAGCGGCACGGGTGTGCTCTCGGCCTTCTGGTACAACATGCGCAGCTTTAACCACATCTATGGTACCACGCGCAGCAGCACCGGCACGCTGCAGCTCAGCATCGACGCGCGGCTCAACAACGCCGCCTACAACAATCTGATCGGCCAAAAGGGTGCGATCCTGATCTGCAACTACAAGACCGGCGAGATGCTCTGCATGGTCTCCGCCCCCTCCGTAGACCCCGCTGACGCCGAGACTGAGCCGGAAGACGGCGCGTTCATCAACCGCGGCCTGTCGAGCACCTTTGTGCCCGGCTCCATCTTCAAGCTCATCATCGCGGCCGCGGCCATCGAGAACATCGACGGCATCAGCCATCGCACCTTCTATTGCGAGGGCGTCACGGACTTTGCGGGCGTGGAGGTCACCTGCCCCTTCGAGCATTACTCGCAGACCTTCGAGCAGGCTCTGGCCAATTCCTGCAACGTGGCCTTCTCCCGCATGGCCGTACAGATGGGACAGGACACCATGGTAAAGTACGTGCGCGACTTCGGCTTTCTCGACGGGCACGAGCTCAACGGCATCAAGACCGCCGCCGGCAGCTACCCGACGGAATTCGTCGGCGACCCGGAGCTCGGCTGGTCCGGCATCGGTCAGTCCACGGATCTGATCTGCCCGTTTTCGATGCTGCGCTACGTCAGCGCCATCGCCAACGGCGGCGTTCTCGTAGAGCCGACGCTGCTGCTCAACGATCCGGACGTGAAGAGCGTCCGCCTGATGCAGGCCTCTACCGCGGAGACGCTCGCGCAGATGATGAGCTTCAACGTGGCGTACAGCTACGGCGGGAGCGAGTCCTTCCCCGGTCTCGCCCTCTGCGCCAAGACCGGCACCGCGGAGATTGGCGACGGGACCTCCCACGCCTGGTTCACCGGCTTTCTCAACGACGAGGCGCACCCCTACGCCTTCGTTTTTCTGGTGGAGCGCGGCGGCGGCGGTCTGACGGTCGCCGGCCGCATCGCCTATACCGTGCTGCATTCGGCAGTCAGAAGCTGAGGAAAAACCATGATCGATATCAACGTAAACGCCCTGGTCAAATCCTTCGAGATCGGCAGCAACGTGCTGGACGGTCTCTCGTTCACGATAAACGACGGTGAGCGGGTGGGGATATTGGGCCATAATGGATGTGGAAAAACGACTCTGTTTCGCATCATTGTGGGGGATCTGTCCCATGATGAGGGCAGTGTGAGCATCGCGCCCGGCAAGCGCATCGGCCTGATCTCCCAGATCCCCGTCTACCCGGAGGACTGGACCACCGAGGACGTGCTGCGCGACGCGCACCGCCGCCTCTATGCTATCAGCCGCCGCCTCGACGAGCTGACGCTGCAGATGGAGAGCGACCAGTCCCCCGCCCTGCTGCGGGAGTACGACCGCCTCAGCGACGACTTCCGCCGTCTCGGCGGCTATAACATGGAGATCGACCGCAACCGGGTCGCGAACGGTTTGCAGATCCCGCCCGCCATGCGCGGGCAGCTCTTCTCCAGCCTCTCCGGCGGAGAGAAGACGCGCGTCAACCTCGCCCGCCTCATCCTGGAGGACACGGATATCCTCCTCCTCGACGAGCCGACCAACCACTTGGATCTCCGCGCCACCGAGTGGCTGGAGGACTATCTGCTCCACTTCAAGGGCACGGTGCTCGCCATCAGCCACGACCGCTATTTCCTCGACCGCGTCGTGCAGCGCTGCATCGAGATCAGTGACGGCAAGGCGGAGTTTTACAGCGGCAACTACAGCTTTTACGTAGAGGAGCGCCAGCGCCGTTTCGGGGAAAAGCTCAAAAAATATGAGAAGGACCAGGCGAAGATCGAGCAACTGACCCGTGCGGCTGAGCAGATGCACCTCTGGGCCTTCATGGGCAACGACAAGCTGCACAAGCGCGCTTTCTCCATGGAGAAGCGCATCGAAAAGCTCCAGCAGAGCGAAAAGCCCGTGGAGCAGAAAAAGCTGAGCGTCAAATTCAGGCAGCGGGAATTCAACGGCGACGAGGTGCTGGTCGCCGAGGGGCTGAGCAAGGCCTTCGGTGAAAAACGCCTCTTCAGCGATCTCTCGCTCACGGTCACCGGCGGAGAGCGGATCGCCCTCATCGGCGACAACGGCGCCGGCAAGACCACGCTCGTCAAGCTCATCATGAACCAGGAGACGCCGGACGCCGGGTATCTCTACCTCGGGCCGTCCGTGCGCAGCGCTTATCTGCCGCAGATCGTGAGCTTTACCGTGGACGGACGCTCCGCGCTGGACACGATGCTCTACGACTGCCGCTGCCAGCCGCAGGAAGCGCGCGACCGCCTGGCCGCCTTCGGCTTCCGCGGGGAGGACGTGTTCACCCCCGTCGGCGCGCTCTCCGGCGGCGAGCGCAGCCGCCTGCGCCTATGCATGCTCATGGGCAGCGACGTGAACTTTCTGATCCTCGACGAGCCGACCAACCATCTGGACATTGCCAGCCGGGAATGGATGGAGGACGCGCTGTCCGACTATGAGCAGACGCTGCTGTTCGTCTCACACGACCGCTATTTCATCGAGAAATTCGCCACGCGCATATGGGCCCTGGACGGCGGCGAGGTCACGGATTTCCGAGGCGGCTACCGGGATTACGCCGCCTGGCGCGAGCGGCAGGCCGTTTATCAGCAGGCTGCGCGGCCGGTCCAAAAAAAGAAGGAAGAGAAAAAGCCTCACGCTCCCAACCGCGACAGGCTCATCGCCAGGACGGAGCGGGAGATCGCGAAGCTCGAGGAAAAGCTGGCAGAGCAGGAGCGCCTTGCCGAAGAGCACGCCACGGACTATCAGAAGCTGATGGAGATCGAGGCGGAGAAGGCGCGGCTGAATGAAGCGCTGCTGGAGCAGTATGAAAAATGGGAGGAGCTGAACGCGTGAAGAAACGGGAAAAAAGGCTGTGGCCCGCTCTGACCGGGGGGCTGTTGGTGCTCGCCGCTCTGCTGCGCTTTACGCTGCGGGGCTACGCCTACTGGGCCTACGCGCTGTGCTTCGTCGCCGCGCTGATCGTCATCCACCGCTTCGCAGGTCCCGTCCTGTGGCGCGTCGTCGTCATCCTTGTTTGCATCGGGCTGGTGTACTTCTGCATCGTGGAGGTGCCCATCATTAAAAACGCCCGCACGGATCGGGACGACGAGCGGCCCTACCTCGTAGTGCTCGGGGCGGCCGTCTACGGCGACAGGCCCTCCCTCACGCTGGTGCGCCGCCTTGAGGGTGCGCAGGCCTACCTGGAGCGGTACCCGGACAGCACCGCGATCGTCTCCGGCGGCATGGGCCCCGGAGAGACGGTCACCGAAGCGCAGGCCATGCGCGACTGGCTGGTCAACCAGGGCGTCGCGCAGGAGCGCATCCTGCTGGAGGACGCGGCCACGTCCACGAAGGAAAACCTGGAGTATTCCTACGCCATCATTCGCAGCCGGGGCGACGAGCCGGACGGGAACGTGGCCATCGTCTCCAGCGCCTACCACTTGTACCGGGCCAAGCTCATGTCCCGGCAGCTGGGCGCGGAGGCTGCCGGCGTGGCGGCCCCCTGGGGCTATTTCTTCGTCATGCTCAACTACTTCATCCGCGAGGCCTTCGGCGTCACACACCTGTGGGTCTTCGGGTGGTGAGCAGAAAAAGGAGAGTGTCTGCCGACACTCTCCTTTTTTGTTCCGTTCAGCCGCGGCCGACGTTGATCTGGCCGACGTTATAATCCGGATTGTAGTCCACCGGCTCATCGGTGACCTTGACCTGTATCTCGCGGGCGATATGCTCCATATCGTCCATGCTGTTGGTGCCGCTGATGATAAGGCAATAGCCCTCCGTCTCATCGATGAGCAGCAGGTAGTTGCTGTCGTTGAGGTATTCGGACATGTAGCTGCAGGCGATCTCTTTCATCTGGTAGTCTCCGAAGGTCCCCTCCTTGACCACCTCGCAGTCTCCGTTGAGCACCAGGGTCTTGCCCTCGTTCATGTACATGATCTGGATCACGTAGGGGATGTCCCTCCCCTCTCCGTTGTCGCTCAGATAGCCGTACCAACCGTCCTCATCCGGCAGACCGAAGTCCGGACCGCTGCTGTGCTCGGGCAGCCACCCGGGCTTGAATTTTACCACGTGCGGCGTGGTCTCCGCCTCAAAGGTGAACACGAAGCCCGCGTCCGGGTAGCTCCAGGTCTGCACGTGGTCGATGCTCCCGTCCTCGTTGCGCTCCGTCCAGGTGCCGGAGACGACGGTGCCCTCCTGCGGGCGATCCATATGCATCTTGAACAGGCCGGCCGCATAGGCCGTCGCGGTCAGCGCCGCGGCGATGGCCGCCACCAGGGCGACGATGCGGATCGTCCTGCGGATGCCGTGCCGCCGCGGGGCTTTTTCTGCTTGTATTTTGTTCATAACGCTCTCCTTGATGCGCGCGGTACTGTCCGCGTCGTATTCTCCGAGCATGACCTCCTCCGGGAAGCAGTCCCCCGCCAGATCAGAGATTGACAGCTTCACAGGTATACCCCCTTTCCACAAGATAGGCGCGCAGCTTGTCTCTGCCCCGCGCGAGGCGGGTACGCACCGTTGCCGGGTTCATGTGCAGATCGCTGGCGATATCGTCCGTTTTCTGGTACAGATAGTAGTGCCGCTTGA
>JAFUUR010000117.1 GCA_017477695.1 Oscillospiraceae bacterium
ATATCTATTCCCTCGGCGTCGTGATGTACGAGATGCTGACAGGGGAAAAGCCCTACACCGGAGATACGCTCGGGGAGATCGCGATCAAACACATGAACGCAGACCCAATCCCACCGCATGAGCTCGCAGATGACATCCCGGCAGAATTTGAGCGCATCACGCTGAAAGCCATGGACGCCGATATCGAGAAGCGGTACCAGTCCGCAGGGGAGCTTCTCGCCGAGCTCGACAGCTTCCAGCAGAGCCAGAGCAAGACGGAAGAGGAGGACGTGAAGAGTCCTGCCGTCGTCCCCGTGCGCTCTGTGAGCGAATTATCGCGCGAACAATACAGGCGCCGCCGCGCGCGCTCCGGGCGGGTAAGCTTTATGGCCGGAATGTTCGGCGCGCTGCTGACGGCAATCGCGCTGATCGCATTCCTCTGGAATTTCTGGCTGGAGGATATTTTCTCCCCGGCGGAAAGGATCGATCTGCCGAGCTTCGTCGGCAGCAGCTATAACGATCTCATCGGCGACCCGCAGCTCAATACGCTGTATAACTTCAAGGTCGTGTTCGTCGTGGATAAGGAGACGGAGCCAGGCCTTATCCTCGCGCAGTCACCAAACCAGGGGCGGAGCATGATGGTCACCCCCGAGGGGATCGACGTGGAGCTCACGGTCAGCACGGGAGACGTGCTCGCGGAGGTGCCCGACGTCATCAACATGGATTATCGTTCGGCGAGCAGCATCCTGCGCCAATACGGCTTTTACGTGGAGATTGAGAACTCCATATCCGACGTGTACACCAAGGATTACGTGATCAGCACGAACCCCGTTGCGGGTGACGAGCTGGGGACCGGTTCCACGGTCTATCTTGTAGTCAGCAGCGGTCCTCAGATCTCCAACGTGGTCATGCCCAATCTGATCGGTCTCTCAGAAAGCGCCGCGGAGACGCAGCTTGAAAACAGCAATCTCAGCTACGGCGGCTCCACCTACGCGCAGAGCGACCTGCCCGCAGGAACGGTCGTAGGACAGAGCGTCGAAGCCTTCACGGTGGTCGAAGAACACAGCAAGATCATCCTGCGGGTGTCAAGCGGACCGGAGGGCTGATGATCAGAGGAAAGATCGTGAAAGCCCTCAGCGGCTTCTATTACGTGCAGACGGACGATGGTCTACTGACCTGTAAGGCCCGCGGCCGCTTTCGTCTGGACGGGACCTCACCGCTGGTAGGCGATATCGTGCTCTGCAGTCTGGACGAGAACGGGAAGGGCCGCGTCGATCGTGTGGAACCGCGCAAGAACTGGTTCGTCCGCCCAGCCGTTGCAAACGTGGACGCACTGGTCTTCGTTGCGGCGAACGTCAGTCCCGTGACGGATCCGTTCCTGATCGACCGGGTGTCCGTGATCGCGTCGGCGTCCGGCGCGGATCTGATCGTCTGCATCAACAAAGCGGATCTGGACGCGGGTGACGAACTGTACCGGACGTACAGGGACGCCGGCTTCAGCGTCGTGTGCACGAGCGCCGAAACAGGCGAGGGGATCGAGCAGTTAAAAAGCGTCCTGTCCGGGATGACCAGCGCATTTACGGGAAACTCCGGCGTTGGCAAGTCCAGTCTGCTCAACCGCCTATGTCCCGGCCTGCGCCTGCAGACGGCGGAGATCAGCGAAAAGCTAGGGCGCGGCAAACACACCACGCGCCACGTCGAGCTCTACACTCTTGGCGACGATACTTATATCGCGGACACGCCCGGCTTTGCATCCTTTGAGCTGGAGATGATGCGCATCATTCCAAAAGAGGAGCTGCAGCAGCACATGCGCGATTTTGCGCCTTATCTGGGCCAATGCCGCTTTCAGGACTGTATGCATCTGAAAGAGCCAGGCTGCGCGGTGACGCAGGCTGTCAGTAACGGGCGCATCGCTGTGAGCCGCTACCGCTCTTACGAGCGGCTGTACGAGCTGAGCGCGCAGTACAAGTCCTGGGAGATCAAGTAAAAAAGTGTTCTTTTATAGCTGCCCCCCGCGTATCCTGTATGGAAATACGGTATACGCGGGGGGCGGTTTATTTGCGGAGAGGACACCGAAACATCTTGGGCTGCGCCGCGATCGCGGCCGGGATCCTGATCATTCTGGCGCTGATCCTGCCCGCTGAGTTCTGGTGGTTTTCGATCGCCATAGCGCTGATCTGCGGCGGGATCTGGTATTTACGATGCTGCTGAAAGAGGGGAGGGAGGATCGTGCGGATCTACGTGTTCAAGCTGCCGCGTTTTCTTTCGCGCCTGTTGAGTCGTGGGGGCAAGCGGTAATACAGCGCAGCGTGTGCGCATATTCTGTACAAATGCGTACAAGAAGGAGCGTTCAAAATGGAAATCCGATTTGATGATACCTGTGCCTCGATCTACGAGCCGTTTCTGCAGCAGACGCGGCGCACGCAGGTGGCGATCGAGAGCGTGGTCCCCGACGTGAACGACGATATCGGCCGCATCGTTTCCGTGCAGCCGACACTGCTGATGAAGAGCAAGGAGGCGTTCAAGGACAGGATCATGGTAACAGGCGAGATACAGGCTGCGCTGCTTTACATCACCGAGGAGGAGCAGGATGTCTCGTCCATTAAGCTGACAAGGAGCTTTTCACTTGAATATGAGGACAGCGGGATCGACTCGGAAACGCTTTTTCAGGTTCGATTGTCCGTTTTAAACACAGAGGCCAGGATCCTGAACCCAAGAAAGGTCTCCGTTACGATCGAGCTGTGCAGCGAACTGTGCGCCTACCGCCACGGAGAGATCATACAGGAGATGCGGCTCCCGGAGGATCGCCCCGAGGGGCTGCACGTAAAAAAGGAGACGGCAGCGGCGTACTGCACGGAGCTGATCACGGTAAAGACGTTTGCGTTGAACGAACAATACGCCTTCCCAGACGACGCGCAGAGACCGGCGCAGCTCGTTTCCCAACAGATCGCTTTCAACAGGCAGGAACCGCAGCAGGTCGGCAGCCGCCTGATTTTGAAGGGGACGGTTGAGACGGAGCTCCTGTACCTGGCTGAAGGCTGCAGCTGTCCGCTGCGCGCGTCCTCCAGCTCACCGTTCTCGCAGATCTTTGATCTCGGAGAATGCAGATGCGACTACGCAGACGCAGTATTCACGCCGACCTCTCTTTATTGCGAGCTGATCGACACGATCAGCGGGGAAAAAGCGCTGAACCTGGAGCTGCACGCGGTGACGCAGCTTACCGTATACGGTCTCCGACAGCTGCAATATATCTCCGATCTGTACAGCAACCGAAATCCGACGCAGTGTCAAACAGCAGCCTGGACGCTGCTGCGTGCCATCCGCTCCGTTCCGGAGAGCATCAGCGCGTCGGAGGCGATCCCGATCGCGGAGGACTGCAGCGCGATCCTCGGCGTCTATTCTCAGGCAGGTCAGCCGATGCAGGAGGCGGAGCGCCTGTCCGTACCGCTCACGTTGGATATCCTCTACGCCGCAAAGGACGGGAGCCTTTCCTGCCTACGGCGCAGTCTCATGCTCACCAAAAGTGTTACGCGGCGATCCGTGTGCGTGCGGGGCGTTCGCGTACGCGAGCTCGATCTTCGCCAGGACGGCGGGCAGGCGCTCTGCAGCGCGCGCGTCGAACTGACAACGGAGAGCAGAGAAACGGAAACGATAGACGCCGTCACGAAAATCGAACTCGACATGGAGGCCGCCTTCGATGTAAACGCTTTTCCGACGCTGACGATCGTGCGCGCAAAGGAGGAAACGCTCTGGGAGCTGGCAAAGCGCTATCACTCCGGCGTGGAAGAGATCGAAAAAATGAACGTCTTGGACGGCGGTCTCGCCGGAAAACTGATCCTGATCCCAAAGCAGCTGTAATACGAGGCAGAATTGGCACTTGTCATATCTGCTGGAGTGTGCTAAAATATGAGCCGTTAATAATCGCTAAAGAGGAGTTGTTGACATGTCCGGACATTCCAAGTGGCACAATATACAGAAAACCAAGGGAGCCGCTGACGCGAAGCGTGCCCAGGCCTTTACGAAAATCGCGAGAGAGATGATCGTCGCCGTCAAGGAAGGCGGCGGGGGAGACCCGCGCAGCAACTCCAAGCTCGCGGCTGTCATCGCCAAGGCGAAGGCTGCGAATATGCCCAATGACAACATCAAGCGCACCATCGATAAGGCGTTGGGCGCCGGCAACACGGAAAACTACGAAAAGATCGTCTACGAAGGCTACGGCCCGCAGGGCGTTGCCGTCATCGTGGAGACGATGACCGACAACCGCAACCGCACCGCAGGAGAGATTCGCCATTACTTCGATAAGTACGGCGGAAACATGGGCGCCGCCAACTGCGTATCCTGGTCCTTCGACAAAAAGGGCGTCATCGTGATCGACAACGAGGACGAAGAGCTGGACGAAGACACCGTTATGATGGACGCCTTGGACGCCGGCGCAGATGACTTTGAAGCCGAAGGTGAAGTCATGACCGTGTATACGGGCGAGGACGACGTCGCGGCCGTTTCCGACGCGCTGAGCGCAAAGGGCTACAAGCTCCTTTCCGCGCAGGTGGAGATGCTGCCGCAGAACGGATACATCAAGCTCACCAATGAGGATGATGCGAAGAAGTTTCAGAAGATGCTGGATATGTTCGAGGACAATGACGACGTCCAGAACGTCTGGCACAACTGGGAAGACGCGGAATAATGGTTTTTCGTACAAGGGGCTTCACTGCAGCGTGAGGTCTCTTGTTTTACCTCAAGGAGTGCGCTATGTGTGGAAGGTATGAGTTTGCCGATACCGGACAGGACGAGATGCTCGCTGAGATCATCGCACGGCTGGGCAGGTCCTGTCCCGGCGCATGTAAAACGGGGGAGATTTTTCCGGGCGATACGGCGCCCGCAGTCATCGTACGAAACGGCAAGATCGTTCCGGTGCCCGCCGTCTTTGGTTTTCCCGCGTATGAAGGCGGCCGTCTGATCATTAACGCCCGCTCAGAGACAGCTGCCGAGAAGAAAAGCTTTTCCGGTCCGCTGCGCGAAGCGCGCGCCGTGATCCCGGCAAACGGCTTCTACGAGTGGAGTCACAATGCACGCAAGACCAAATATCTGTTTGATGCGGAGAATCGGTCTGCTCTGTATCTCTGTGGTATCTGGCGCTTCCTTGACGGGCAGTATCGGTTCGTGATCCTGACACGGGCGGCCGATCCCATCATGAAGCCCGTACATGACCGGATGCCGGTCATCATCGGACGGGATTCCGTACGCGCGTATCTGACGGATTACGCGGAGGCGCTGCGAATCCTCCAGGAGGCACCGCCGACGTTACGAAAAACGGAACAAATACGGACGTGATCCATTTCATGGCAAAACCGCGCTTTCGTTTGAAAGCGCGGTTTTTGATATGAGCAGGTCTGTAAGCCGGGTTCTGTCTTAAACGACCATCTATCTGTGGCCTGCCGTTGCCGGCAGGCTCAAGCCACCTCCTGGGGACGGCCGGGCCGACCTTTCTGTCCCCGTACCACGGTGTTGCTCCGGATAGAGTTTACAGCATCAACGTGTCTCCACGCGACGGGTGGGCTCTTACCCCACCTTTCCACCATCACCGTGCCGCAGGCACGGCAGTCTATTTCTGTTGCACTTGTCCGAGGGTCACCCCTGGCGGGCGTTACCCGTTATCCTTGCCCTGCGGAGCCCGGACTTTCCTCACGCACAGGCTTTCGCCTTGTGCCCGCGGTCGTTCGGCCTGCTCACGGTTTTGTATTCTATCCATTTTGGAGGAGCAAGTCAACAAATTTCTTGTAAACGTAGCAAAAGCGCTATATAATACAATTGTTATTGAAATGAAGCGAGGCGAATGATTTGACCCTTCAACAATACGTAGACAGTATCAAAGGGAAGCGGATCGCCGTCATCGGGATCGGCGTCAGCAATACACCGCTGATCGAGCTGTTATGCCGAAACGGCTGTGACGTCACGGCGTGCGACCGGCGCAGTCCGGAACAGATGGGTGCTGAAAAAGTGCGCCTGGAGTCGCTTGGAGCAAAGCTCCGTCTCGGCCCGCGCTATCTTGAAGGGCTGGATGAGGACGTTATCTTCCGCACGCCCGGGCTCATGCCTTTTGAGCCGCATCTGGAAGCGGCGAAAAAGCAGGGGAGTCTGCTGACTTCGGAAATGGAAGTGTTTTTCTCCCTGTGTCCCTGCCGTGTGATCGCCGTCACCGGCAGCGACGGGAAAACGACGACTACGACCATCATTTCCGAGCTTCTGCGTGCCGCCGGGTATCGCGTCCATCTCGGCGGTAATATCGGCCACCCTCTGCTGTGCGAGGTCCCGGAGATCCGGGAGACGGATTTCGCAGTGCTTGAGCTCAGCTCTTTCCAGCTGCACAGCATGCACTGCCGGCCGGACGTTGCGGTCATCACGAACATCTCGCCCAATCACCTGGATAAGCACAAGGACTATCAGGATTATATCGACGCCAAACGCGCGATCTATGAAAACCAAAGGCCGGGCGATAAGCTGGTATTGAATTATGACGACGCGCACACGCCTTATTATCTGTCCTCGGCAAAAGGCCGCGTGGCGTATTTCTCAGATCGCTCTCAGGTGGATACGGGCACGGTCGCAGACGGCGGCATGATCTACAGAGTCGACGGCACAGCACGCGAACCGGTCATGGCCACGGAAGAGATCCGCCTGCCGGGCGAACACAACCTGCTCAATTACCTTGCGGCGTTTGAGGCCGTCAGAGGGCTCGTGAGCCCAGATATCTGCCGGGAGGTAGCAATGCGCTTCGGCGGCGTCGCGCACCGTCTGGAGCACGTGAGAGAGCTTCACGGGGTCACGTATATCAACGACTCCATCGGCTCAAGTCCCACGCGGACGATCGCTGGACTTCGCGCACTCAAGAGTAAGCCGATCGTGATCGCCGGCGGTTACGACAAGCATATCGCCTTCGACGGCCTTGGTGACGAGCTTTGTCTGCGTGCAAAGCGGGTGTTTTTGACGGGCGATACCGCGCAGAAGATCGCCGACGCGATCTGCGCCTCGCCGCACTATGACAAGAGCGGCCTGCAGGTCGAGATGGTCAGTGACTTCGATGCGGCCGTTCACGCGGCTGCAGCGTCCGCCCGAGACGGGGACATTGTCCTTCTCTCTCCGGCCTGCGCTTCTTTTGATCATTTCAAGAATTTTGAAGAGCGCGGCGAGAGGTTCAAAAAGCTGGTCATGGAGTTGGTATAATGAAGATAGCAGACATCCGCCCGGAAGTGTTTCAAATGGCC
>JAFUUR010000118.1 GCA_017477695.1 Oscillospiraceae bacterium
AAAACTTCCTTTCTTCACGCGGGGATCACTCCGCGTTTTTAAGCGCCTCATCCATCGGGATGCGGCAGATCCTGCGGTATTCCAGGGCGGCTACGATGCCGTAGGCAGCAAGGCCCATCAGCATCATCTTCACGTATATGGCGCGGTCCACGTAGAAGGAGATCCAGCCCGGGATGCTCCGGACCATGAAATAGCGGTAGAGCCAGTACATCACCCGCGTCTCGATGGGCAGGCTCGCCGCCAGGCACAGCACGACCACGATCGAGGTGGACAGCAGATACAGCCGGCTGATCTCGCGGTTGGAATAACCCAGGATCTTGGTCATGGAGATCGCCTGGGCGTTTTTCTCGATGATGAGCTTGGCCAGCAGATAGATCAGGATCAGGAACATGAGCACGGAGAAGGCGTCGACAAGCTCCATCATCCCACCCATGGAGACGTCCAGTTGGCGGGAGATCTTGGTCAGCGCGTTCAGATCGATGACCGTGCCGACGTAGTCGTCCTTGATATCCGTGATCTCCGTCTCGGAGAAGTAGCCGCAGAAATACGCGGCGTCCTCTTCCATGAGCAGGTTGAGCGCCGCGCGGACCATGAACGCGCACATCGACGCACCGTAGGGATAGACGCCGCTTACCGTGAAGTCGTAGGTCTTGTCCTCGTATTTCTCCTTGAGGCGGAAGGTATCGCCCGGCTGCAGCTCGTTCTTTTCCGCAAAGGCCGCTGAGATCCACACGGCGCCGCCGCTGCCGTCGAAACGCACGTAGCGGCTGTCGGGCTCGATGCCGTAGAGGACGAGCTCCTCGATCATGTACCGCTCGTCCGTGGTCATCAACGAGAAGGCGCTGAACTTCTCCGCGTCCTCGTTCTCCGTATCCACGGCGTCCAGGAAGCGGAGCATGGCGAGCGTGCTCTCGAGCTTTCGGTCCTCGTCGAGCGCGTCGAGCGGGATGGTGAGCATGTACTGGTAATTGCTCAGCATATTGTGGGAGACCTCTTCCTGGTAGTGGTCGAGCAGGTCCGGCAGCAGCAGGCCGAAGAGCAGCATGAGGTTTGCAAACAGCACCCCGACGAAAAGCACGAGGTAGCTGCTCAGATTCTGGAAGACGACCCGCAGGCGGAAGCGCGAAAAGAAGGGGAGCCGTTTGTTCAGACGCACGGCCCGCCGCTGTTTTCTGCGCGTGAGGTCGCGGCGCAGGAATTTGAGCGGGGAGAGGGAGAGACGCCGACGCAGGATCAGATAAGTGATGAGCGCCATCAGCAGCAGCGGCACAACGGTTGTCAGCAGAAAAGCGTCGGCGTTCCAGAGCGTCACGTAGGTGGGCAGGCTGTAGCTGCCGTAGTACATGGCCGCGCAGACGTTTTTCATCACCGTATAGCCGAGGATGTTGCCGAGAACGGCGCTGACCACGGTGACAGCCAGCGGCATGGACATATAGTGGCGGATCAATTCACCGCGCGTATAACCGGAAGCGCGCAGGGTCCCGATCACGGCGGCCTCGCGCAGGATGGTGTTGCTGATGGTGACGGCAAAGACGAAGGCCAGGATGACGATGATCACGTACAGGAGCGTGATCATCATGGCCCGGTCGCTGCCCATGTCGTCCCCGGTGAAGATGATCGCCTGGTTCACGTAGCGGGGAACGTAGCCCCGGAGCTTGACCTCTTTGGAGAGCGCCTTCATCAGATCCTCCGAGCGCTCGTGCTCCTCCCGCTCACCCACGGGAGGATCGTCGTACTTCCAGGCGTAGACGTAGCGCAGGGACGCAGAGTCGAGCGAGGAGAATTCCTCAGCCGTCACGATGCTCACGCCGAATTTGACCGAGTCGAACATGGAGTCGCTGTTCTCGGCGAAGAGGCTGCTGTAATCCGAGAGGGCGACGAGGCCCGTGACGCGCCAGGTCCGCGCTCCGCTCTGCAGCGTATCGCCGACCTGGATGCCGTTGTTGTCGGCATACATACGGTCGATGGCGATCTCGCCCGGCTGTGCGGGGAAGCTGCCCTGCATGAGGCAGACGCGGTCGACCTCCTGCCGCTGGGCGAAGATGCGCAGGGTGGAGCCGTTCGTGAGCGGCAGATCGGCGAAATACAGGTCGTAGGGCGTGATCCCAAGCGCGCGCACGGCTTTGCGCTGCGCGCGGTTCAGGGCTTTGGCCGTCTCGAAGTGCCCGTCCTCGATATCGTATTTTTCAAAACTGCCGTCATAAGCCGCGATCATGCTGTTGTCCGCCACGAGAAAGCCGGATATGAAGGAGATCGACAGCATCATCAGCAGAAAGATGACGACGTATTTGCCGGCCTCGCTTTTCAACTCGCGCGGCAGGCGTTTCCGCAAAGGGTTCTTCATGCGCAGCTCCTCACCACTCCAGGTCTTCCGCCGAGACCTTGTGCTCGTTGCGCTCGTTGCCGCAGATCGCCCCGTCGCGCAGGCGCACGACACGGTCCGCCATGTCCTTGATGGCGGCGTTGTGCGTGACCATGACGACCGTGTTGCCATAGGTCCGGTTGACCGTCTCGATGAGCTTGAGGATCTCCTTCGAGGTGCTGTAATCCAGCGCCCCGGTGGGCTCGTCGCACAGGAGGATATCGGGGTTCTTCACGATCGCGCGGCCGATCGCCGTGCGCTGCTGCTGGCCGCCGGAGAGCTGATTGGGCAGCTTGTCCTGGTGCTCCTCCAGGCCGAGCGTACGCAGCAGCTCGTCCACGGGCAGCGGCGCGTCGCTCAGATAAGCGCCGACCTCGACGTTTTCGCGCACCGTCAGATTGGGGATCAGGTTGTACATTTGAAAGACGTAGCCGAGGTGGCGCCGCCGGTAGGCCGTGAGCTGCTTCTCCTTCATGGAGGCCATGGACTCGCCGTTGATGGCGATGTCGCCGGAGTCGGCGCTGTCGATGCCGCCGAGGATGTTGAGCAGCGTGGACTTCCCGGAGCCGGACGGCCCGAGCAGGACGCAGAATTCACCCCGCTCCAGGGAAAGATCCACGCCCTTGAGTACCTGGACGCGGTTATCACCCTGACCGAAGGATTTCTGGATGGAACGGATCTCGAGAAACATAAGGCCACACTCCCGCACACGGCGACACGCATGGTTTTTCACCAAGAAGTATCGCAGTCACAATAAGTTAAATAAATCTAACTAAACATTATAGGATTTTGCTTTGCGGCTGTCAAGTGCTTTTCAGGCGAGGCCCGGGCGCAAAAAAAGACGGGCGGCAGGTCGCCGCCCGCGGCTATTTCATTGCCAGCCCGTGCATGAAGCCGTTGAGGGCCGTGCTGTGGATATCCCCGGCGATCAGCCGGCGGCCCTGCACGTAGAGCGTCACGAGCACCGTCTGGTCGCTGTTGGGATAGTTCGTGATCTCGTAGGAGTATTGGTCGCAGCGCTCGCCCAGATGCCGCGAGAGATCGCAGCCCTGCTCGAGCTGCATGGCGTTGTAATCGGACAGCACGCCCTCCAGCTTGTCGGGGATCAGCACCCGCTTGTACTCTTCGCTGTCCGGATCGATCTCCCAGCCGAGGGACGAGAGAAAGTCCGCGCGCCCTTCCGCCGTGGAGAGGTCGTCGCGCGCCTGCACGCAGCTGCGCAGCAGGATCAGAACGACCAGTACCGCCGCGACGGTCACCACCAGGGAAAGCGCTCTCTTTTTCGTAAAGGCGTGGCTGCTTTTGGCCATCGTCATCACCCCCGCTACAGTCTATTCGGGGCTGGACGGGTCTATGAATAAACTGTGTATAAACTGTTAAAAAGATACAAAACGGCGCAAAAGGTTGCAATTCGGTTAAAAATATGCTATCATACAGGGGTACTTTGACCGGCAGGAGGTCACGGCATGCCGCAGATGAGACTGGATAAACTGCTTGCAGATCTGGGCGTCGCTTCGCGCAGGGAACTGAAGGAGATGATCCGGCGCGGCGCCGTCACGGTAGACGGCGTGCAGGAGCGGCAGCCGGAGCGCAAGGTCGATCCCGAGCGCTGCGCGGTCGCGGTGAACGGGGTGCGCGTCCATTATGCGGCGCACCACTATTATATGCTGGACAAGCCTGCGGGCGTCGTTACCGCCACGGAGGACCGGGAGCAGAAGACCGTGCTCGACCTCGTGACGCCCGAGATGCGCCGGATGGGTCTTTTCCCGGTCGGCCGCCTGGACAAGGACGCGAGCGGCCTGCTCCTGCTCACCGACGACGGGGAATTCGCGCATCGGGTCATTTCGCCAAAATCCTGCGTTCAAAAGCTGTATTATACAAAAGTCGATGGTACGCCCGACGAGGCGGACGCCGCCGCCTTTGCCGACGGGCTCGTCCTCGCCGACGGGACCCGCTGCCTTCCGGCCGGGCTCACGCCGCTGGGAGAAGGGGAGTGCCTTGTGGCGGTCACGGAGGGCAAATACCACCAGGTGAAGCGGATGCTGGCGTCTCGCGGGAAACCCGTCCTGGAGCTGCGCCGGCTTGCCATCGGTGCCCTCCGGATCGACGAAAGTCTGGGCCCGGGAGGCTTCCGGGAACTGACGCAGGAGGATTTGTGCAAACTGTTCTGTGAGCCCGGCATGGGAAATTAGTCAAAATATTGCGTGGATTTTCCGGCTTTTTTGAGCGCTTAACACACAAATCTAAAAAAATTAACAAAAAACCGCTGCTTTTTCTATTGAAAATCACATAGTTTGGAGTTATTATATGCTAAAGCACACTGCGGCAGTATGGTAAATTTGCCATACGCGGGCCGAGAGGACCCGCCGCTGAAAATGGGAGGCATGAGCATGTCCAGCAGAATTTTCCAGAATGTGATTATTCAGATGAAAGACGCGGTAGACAGGACGATCGGCGTAGTGGACGAGCAGGGCTTCGTCGTTGCGAGCAGCGAGCTTGCGATGATCGGCTCCAGGCTGGACGATTTTCATGCGTACGAGCTGGACGCCGCCGGCCAGACGATGACGACGGCCGTGCGCACCTACAGCCCGCTCAACTCCGACAGCGCGAAGCTGGATTACGCCGCCTTCGCCGAGGGGACCGATCAGATGGCAAAGACGATCTGCGCGGTCGCGGCGGTGGCCTTCAACGAGGCCAAGAGCAATTACGAGGAGAAGCACAACAAGGCGGCCTTCGTCAAGAACATCATTTCCGACAACATCCTGCCGGGCGACGTGTACGTGCGCGCCAAGGAGCTGCACTTCGTGACGGACGAGCCGCGCAGCGTCCTGCTCGTGCGCCAGATGGAGAATTCCGACGTGGCGGCGGTGGAGGTGATCCAGCGCCTGTTCCCGGACAAGCAGAAGGACTTCGTGCTCAACATCAACGAGAACGACATCGTCGTGGTCAAGGCGTTGCCCTCCGCAAACGCCTCTGAGGAGGTCTTCAAGGTCGCCCGCGGGATCGAGAGCGCCCTGCATGAGGAGCTCGGCATCCGCTGCGTCATCGGCATCAGCACCGTCGCGCGCCATCTGCGCGAGCTGGCCGACCGCTATAAGGAGGCCCAGGTGGCCATTGAGGTCGGGCGTGTGTTCGAAAGCGAGAAGACCATTATCAACTACGAGAGCCTCGGCCTGGGCCGCATCATCTACCAGTTGCCCACCACGCTCTGCGAGATGTTCCTCAACGAGGTCTTCAAGAAAAACCCCATCGAGACGCTGGATGAAGACACCCTCGAAACGATCAACAAATTCTTTGAGAACAACCTGAACGTGTCGGAGACCTCGCGCAAGCTGTACGTGCACCGCAACACGCTCGTATACCGCCTGGAAAAGATCAAGAAGATCACGGGCCTTGATCTGCGCGAGTTCGATCACGCCATCGTATTCAAGGTGGCAATGATGGTGAAGATGTACCTCGACTCTCTCAATAACAGCAAATACTGAGGTACCAATTATATTCGCAATACCCTTGGAGGATACTGTATGGTTCGCATGAACGACGTCACCATGGTCTATGAAAGCAGCGGCACCGTTGCGCTCGACGGCATAGACGTGGAGATAAAGGAAGGGGAGTTCGTGTTCCTCGTCGGCCCCTCGGGCTCCGGGAAGACGACCCTTATGAAGCTGATCACGGGCGAGATCTATGCGACGTCCGGTAGCGTCATCGTCAACGACTTTGATATGAGCAATATCAAAAGGCGCAAGCTGCCGAAGGTCCGCAGGACGCTCGGCGTCATTTTCCAGGACTACCGTCTGATCGAGAACATGACCGTCTATGACAACGTGGCCTTCGCCATGCGTGTCGTAGGCGCGTCGAACCGGGAGATCCGCAAGCGCGTGCCCTACGTGCTGGAGCTCGTGGGTCTCGAGGGGCGGGAAAAGCGCCTGCCCAACGAGCTTTCCGGCGGCGAGCAGCAGCGCGTGGCCATCGCCCGCGCGCTGGTCAACAGCCCGCGGATGATCGTGGCCGACGAGCCGACCGGCAACCTGGATCCGGTGCGCAGCCTGGAGCTCATGCTCCTGTTCGAGAAGATCAACGAGATGGGCACGACCATCCTGGTCGTCACCCATGAGAAGGAACTGGTCAACGCGTTCAACAAACGCACGATCACCATCGACGGCGGTCATAAGATCAGTGACGGAACGAAAGGGTACTTCGGCTATGATATTGAGTAGAGGCGGATATCTGATCCGCGAAGGCTTCCGCAGCATCAAGACGCACGGCTTCATGTCTTTCGCCACGGTCACGATCATCATGGCCTGTCTGATCATCATCGGCAGCGTATCGCTGCTGTCGGTCAATATCGACGCGCTGATCAAGGACCTGGAGAGCCAGAACGAGGTAGTCGCCTTCGTGGACGAGAGCATCACGGAGGAAGCGGCCGCCAAGGCGCTCGAAGGCCAGCTGACCGCGGTCGACAACGTGGACTCTGTGGAGTTCGTCACGCGCGCCGAGGCCATGGACAATTTCATGAGCCAGTATGACGAAGATCTGATGGAGGGCATCGACGAGACGGTGTTCCGCCATCGCTTCGTGATCCATCTGGACGATATCGCCGAAATGGCGCAGACGAAGGCCGCACTCGAGGCGGTGCCCGGCATCGCGAAGGTCAAGGCGCATCTGGAATACGCGGACACCTTCGTCACCATCCGCAACATCGTCAGCGTGATCTCGCTGGTGCTCACGGTGATCCTGGTGTTCGTGTCCGTGTTCATCATGTCCAATACCGTGAAGCTCGCGACCTTCGGGCGCCGCGAGGAGATCGCCATCATGAAGATCGTGGGCGCGACGAACAGCTTCATCCGCCTGCCGTTCGTGGTGGAGGGCCTGGTGCTCGGCATCCTGGGCGGCGGCCTGGCCTACCTTGCGGAGTGGGGCCTGTACGGCCTGCTCACGGGCCGGCTGATGGGCACCTTGACGGGCAGCTTCCTTACGCTGGTCCCGTTCAAGACCGTGGCGCTGCCCGTTCTGGTCTTTTATCTGGCCGTGGGCGTCCTGGTCGGCGCTTTCGGCGGCGTCAATGCGATCCGCAATTATCTGAAAGTCTGAGCACGTTTATACGCAGGAGATCCTATGAGAAGGAAAAAAGCAATTTCGATCATCGCGATCCTGCTGGCGGCGCTGATGGTGCTGTCGCTCATGGCGAGCATCATCCCCACGGCCCATGCGATCAGCCAGAGCGATATCGACGCGCTGCGTGAGCAGAAGAACGCGCTGTCCGCCCGCGTGACGGAGGCCGAGGAGCGGCTGGCCGGCCTGAAGGATCAGGAGTCCACCGCGCTGGAGCTGAAGGCCGCGCTCGACGAGCAGAACGCAAGCGCGAAGGAAGCGCTGGTCCTCATCGCGGAAGAGATCGCTATGTATGACGAGATCATCGCGGAAAAGACGGAGGAACTCAACGCGGCCCTGGCGCGCGAGCAGCAGCAGCTCGACCGTTACCGCACGCGCATCCGCGCGATGGAGGAGAGCGGCGGTTATAACATCCTGGCGATCGTGGTCAAGTCCAGCAACTTCAGCGAGTTGATTTCCGGCCTGGAGGACATGGGCGAGATCATGGAGAGCGACAAGGAGCTCGAGCGCGAGTACCGCGCCGCGCGCGAAGACGCCGAGCGCGTCAAGGAAGAGTACGAGCAGGTCCGCGCCGACTGTGAGGAAAAGCAGGCGGAGCTGCGTGAAGAGCAGGCGGCGATCCAGGCCCAGGTCACTGCGGCCGAGGCGCAGCTTGCGGAGCTGGCCGATGCGATCGAGGCCGCCATGCAGCAGTATGAGGCCGAGCAGGCTGCGGAG
>JAFUUR010000119.1 GCA_017477695.1 Oscillospiraceae bacterium
CCCGGCCGCCGCCGCGCCTGTCGAAGACGGCGCGCAGACGCTTTATCGGGCGGAGATCACGGTCAGGGATTACGGCACGATCCGGCTGGAGCTGGACGCCGCCGCCGCGCCCATCACGGTGGCGAACTTCGTCAAGCTCGCGCAGGCGGGCTTTTACGACGGGCTGACCTTCCACCGGATCATGGACGGCTTCATGATCCAGGGCGGCGACCCCGACGGCAACGGCACGGGCGGCTCGGACGAGCGGATCAAGGGCGAATTCAAACAGAACGGCGTCGACAACCCCATCAGCCACGTCAAGGGCGTGATCTCCATGGCGCGCGCCAACGACCCGGACAGCGCGCGCTCCCAGTTCTTTATCACCGTCGCGGACGCGACCTTTCTCGACGGCAGCTACGCCGCCTTCGGGCACGTGACGGAGGGGATGGAGATCGTCGAGCAGATCGCGAAGGACGCGCGGCCCATCGACAATAACGGCACCATCCCCGCGGAGGACCAGCCCGTGATCGAGAGCATCGTGATCGTGGAGTAACGCGGGCGAGAGCATCCAATCACAGCTCGGCTCGGAAGAAAACCTGTGGGCGAAAAGCCGCAAGGCCTTTCGCCGGGCCGCTTTGCGGCCGAAGAGATCGGTCTCTCCGCGCTGCCCCGGGCGATCGGACAGGGGCGGAGGCCGGAGAACGGATACGAAAAGAAATGGGGGCGGCGATATGGTAGAGCTTTTAAGTCTGGACCGGATCCCGAAAGCAGATCGGGAAAAGCTGCGCGGGCGGGAATTCCGTGACGTGCGGGAGGAGCTGGAGCGCACCAGAGACCTCTGCGAAAAGCTGGATGAGATCATCGAACAGGCGCCGGACGGGATCTACGTCACCGACGGCGACGCCAACGCCATCCGCATCAATCCGGCCTTCGAGCGCATCTCCGGGCTCAAGCGCGAGGAGATGCTGGGCGTGAACCACAGGGACCTGGAAAAGTACGGCATCGTGGCCCGGTCCAGCGCGCTGATGGTGGTCAAGACCGGCAAGCCCGTGACCATCATCCACGAGTATCTCCCGACGAACCGGCAGGCGCTGGTCACCAGCATCCCGGTCTTCGACAGCAACGGCGAGATCAACATGGTGGTCAGCAGCACCCGCGACCTGACGGAGCTCAACGACCTGGAGACGAAGCTCGCCGCCGAGAAGGAACAGCGCCTGCGCTACGAGCAGCAGATCGAGCTGATCCAGAACCAGTTGATCGGCAGCAACGATCTCATCGCAAGGGACAAGAGGATGCTGGACACGCTTTCCACCGCGAACCGCGTCGCGCTGGTCGACTCCACGGTGCTGATCAGCGGAGAGACCGGCTCCGGCAAGGAGGAGGTGGCCAAGTACATCCACCAGCACAGCGCCCGGAGCAAGGGGCCCTTCATCGCGGTCAACTGCGGGGCGATCCCGGAAAACCTGGTGGAGAGCGAGCTGTTCGGCTACGAGAAGGGGGCCTTCACCGGCGCGCGGCAGAACGGCAAGCTGGGCCTGTTCGAGGTGGCGGACCACGGCACCATCTTCCTGGATGAGGTGGGCGAGCTGCCCATGGACATGCAGGTCAAGCTCCTGCGCGCGCTGGAGACGCGCAGCATCACCCACGTGGGCGGCACCGCCAGCATCCCGGTGGACGTGCGCGTCATCTCCGCCACCAACCGGGACCTGCTGCGGATGGTCAACGAGCACAGGTTCCGCGAGGATCTGTACTACAGGCTGCGGGTGGTCCCCGTCCTGGTGCCGCCGCTGCGGGAGCGGCCGGCGGACATCGTCCCGCTGACCAATTACTTCCTGGAGGAGATCAACGAGAAGTACGGCTTCCACCGCAGCTTCTCTCACATGGCCTACCGGATCCTGAGCCGCTATTCGTGGCCGGGCAACGTCCGCGAACTGAAGAACGTGGTGGAGAGCGTGGCGGTCATGAGCGACCAGGACGTGATCACGGCGGAGAGCCTGCCCATGTACCACGAGGATCTCTGGGCGGTGCCGCACAGCGACAACGAGCTGCCGCTGAAGGAACGGCTGGAAAAGACGGAGTACGCGTATATGCAGGAGGCCTATGCCCGGTACAAGAGCGTGCGCAAGGCGGCGGCCGCGCTGCAGATGTCCATGCCCACCTTCGTGCGCAAACGCCAGAAGTATATGGAAAAATTCGGATCCGGCGGGGAAGAAAGAAACTGATCCAATTATGGAGCGACGCTCCAAAAATGATAAAAGTATGCTCCAAAAATAGAGCGCAAGAATAAGACACTGCTACGAGAAATGTAAAAATAAAGGGAATGATTTGCCCGATCAGGGGGATCAAAAGGCAAATCTGTCCGAGGATATTGGAAAGAGGCGCAGGGGCGCTCCATAAATGGAGCGTCCCTGCGCCTCTTTCGCGCCGCCCGCGCGCGGGCTTTGAGGAGAATAGACAAAAGGCAAACGATATTTTTGTAACAAATGCGAAGAGCTTTTCGACCAGGGGGCCCGGGAAGCGGCCGAAAAGTTGGCACGCCGTTTGCTTGTATAATTCAGTGAGCGCGCGAATTCCACGTATTTTGCGAAGCAGACCCCTCCCGCAAAGTCCGGCGTAAGCTCTCCGCCCGCTGCCTGATCACCAGCGGCGGATACGCCGTCTGCGCGGGGAGGTCCACACCAAGGGTATCGTTCAATTTGAAAGGAGTTTTCTGAAATGGCAAAAGTGATTACTGCGAAAGAAGCAGCAGAATTGATCCAGGACAACAGCACCCTGCTCATTCAGGGCCTGATCTGCACCTCCGTTCCCGAGGCCTGCATCCAGGCGCTGGGCGACCGCTACAGAGAGACCCAGACCCCCAAGAACCTCAGCCTGATGTTCGCCGGTATCGGCGACGGCAACGAGGCCGGCGTGAACGCGCTGGCGCAGGACGGGCTGGTCGGCGAGATCCAGTGCACGCATCTGGGCACCGCTCCCAAGATGGCGGCCATGGTCAACGCGAACAAGTTCCCCGCGTTCATCATGCCGCAGGGCGTTTTCGCACAGCTCATCAAGGCCATCGGCGGCAAGAAGCCCGGCGTCATCACCCACGTCGGCCTGCAGACCTATGCCGACCCCCGCGTGGAAGGCTGCAAGGCCAACCAGGCGGCGATCGATTCCGGCAAGGAGATCGTTGAAGTCGTGAACCTCGGCGGTGTCGACTACCTCCGTTATCTGCCCCGCCAGATCGACTACTGCTTCATCAAGGGCACTTCCGTGGACGAGAAGGGCAACCTGAGCATCGAGAAGGAAGCCATGCAGTTCGACCAGTTCGAGTATGCCAACGCTGTGCACAACTGCGGCGGCAAGGTGATCGCGCAGGTCGAGCGCGTCGTCGAGAACGGCAACCTCAATCCCCACAGCGTGTGCATCCCCGGCTACCTCATCGACTACGTCGTCATCGGCAAGGGCCAGCAGCAGGCGCAGTGCATCGCGGATCCCGAGTATCACCCCGAGTGGTGCGGCGAAGCCCGCATCCCGCTTTCCGCAGTGGAGCCTCTGCCCCTGAGCGCAAAGAAGATTTGCGGCCGTCGTACTTCTTACCTCCTGAAGCCCGGCTTCCATGTGAATCTTGGCATCGGCGTTCCCGAGACGGTCAGTGCTGTCGCAGCAGAAGAGGGCGTTTCCGATCTGCTGACCTTCAGCGTTGAGTGCGGTATCTTCGGCGGCGTTCCCCTCGGTGGACTGCAGATCTGCTGCGACCACAACCCGGATGCGATCATCAGCCACGTCAACACCTTCGACATCTACGACGGCGGCGGCTGCGACCTTGCCGTTCTCGGCGCGGCCGAGATGGACGAGGAGGGCAACGTCAACGTCTCCAAGTTCAACGGCAGAATGGTAGGCCCTGGCGGCTTCATCAACATCACCTCCAGCTCCAAGAACGTCGCTTTCGTCGGGACCTTTACCGCCGGCAAATCCAAGTTCCAGATCGGCGACGGCAAGCTCACCATCGTGCAGGACGGCCAGTTCAAAAAGTTCAAGAAGCACGTTGAGCAGGTGACCTTCTCCGGCAAGCAGGCCGCCGCGACCGGCAAGAACATCTACTACATCACCGAGCGCGCCGTCTTCAAGCTCACCGATGAGGGCGTGGAGCTCCTCGAGGTCGCTCCGGGCGTGGATCTGGAGAAGGACATCCTGGGCCAGATGGAATTCAAGCCCATCATGAAGGACGTGAAGCTGATGGACGCCTGCCTCTTCGCAGACGAGCCCATGGGCCTCAAGATCTGAGACGGACAGAAAAAGCAGACGGGGACGGCCCTCTGCCCCGGGCGGGCCGCCCGGGGGAGGCTTCCGGACCGTTCCCCGTCTCCCGGCACCTTTTACGAGTAAAGGAGAATCATTATGTCAGCTGATATTTGCAAGATCCTTGGTATCAAATACCCCATTTTCATGGGCGCCATGACCCTGGTCTCGGAGAGCAGCCTGGTCGCTGCCGTCTCCAACGCGGGCGGTCTGGGCATCTTCGCCACCGGCGACGCCGCGCAGAAGGGCGGCATCGAATGGGCCCGGGCTGAGATCCGTAAGATCAAGCAGATGACGGACAAGCCCTTCGGCGTAAACGTCGCGCTGTTTATGAAGAACGTACCCGAGATCATCGACGCCGTCTGCGAGGAGGGCGTGTCCCTCATCACCACCGGCGGCGGCAACCCGGCCCCGTATATGGAGCAGCTCAAGGCCTCCGGCGTCAAGGTCGTCCCCGTCGTTCCGAACGTCAAATCCGCCATGAAGATGGAAGAGATGGGCGCGGATATGATCGTCGCGGAGGGCTTCGAGTCCGGCGGCTTCATCGGCAAGGTGGCCACCAGCGTCCTGCTGCCGCAGGTCACGGCGGCCGTGAAGATCCCCGTCATTGCCGCGGGCGGCTTCGCCACCGGCAGAGGCCTGGCCGCGGCCAGAGCCCTGGGCGCCTCCGGCATCCAGATGGGCACCCGCTTCATGGTCTGCAAGGAGTGCACGCTCCCGCAGGTCTATAAGGACAAGATCATCGCCTCCGAGCCCACCGACGCCGTCGTGGAGGGCGCGACGCTGGCCAAGGCCGTGCCGCACCGCAGCATGAACACCCCGGCCGCACAGGAAGTCATCGCCTATGAGTCGACCCCCGACGCCGATCTGAAGGAGTACAACAAGAGATTCTTCGCCGGCCGCGTGGAGACGACGGGCAACATCGACAAGGCGATCCTGGGCATGGGCCAGGTCGCCGGCCTCATCCACGAGGAGCTGACCGCCAAGGAGATCATCGAGGGCATCATGGCCGAGTACAACGCCGCCGTCGAGGAGCTGAAGGCCCTGTAAAAGCACGGCGGACCTCCCGCCGGAAACCATACCTACCGCAGGAGCAGCGGATCCCGCAAGGGACCGCTGACTCCGTTTATCTGCGTGAAAGGAAGAGAGCATGTTTACATTTACCGAAGAACAACTCATGATCCGGGACACGGTCCGGGAGTTTGCGGAGAAGGAAGTGCTGCCCCGGGCGGCGGCCCTGGATGAGACCGGCGGCTTCCCCCATGAGTCCATGCAGAGCCTGACGGAGATGGGCATCACCGGGCTGAACGTCCCCGAGGAATACGGCGGCGCGGGTCTGGATGACGAGGTGCTGAAGGCACTCTGCGTGGAGGAGCTGGCCAAGGTCTGCGCCAGCACCGCCTGCGTGCTGGACGTGCAGTTCCTCGCCAGCGACATCATCCTCCGCAAGGGCACCGAGGCCCAGAAGAAGAAATATCTGAGCCTGGCGGCCCAGGGGAAGATCGGCGGCTTCGCGCTGACCGAGCCGGGCGCCGGCTCCGACGCGGGCTCCGCCCGCACCACCGCCGTCAAGGATGGCGACTGCTACGTGCTCAACGGCACCAAGTGCTTCATCTCCAACCTGGGACCCGACGCGGGCTATCACTACGTGGTGATCGCGCTGACCGATCCCAGCAAGGGCACCAAGGGCATGACGGCCTTCATCGTGGACCGGGATATGCCCGGCGTCTCCGTGGGCAAGTGCGAGCGGAAGATGGGCCTGCGCGGCTCCGCGGTGGCGGAGCTGGTGCTGGAGAACGTGCGCGTGCCGGAGGAGAACCTGCTGGGCCAGCTGGGCGAGGGCTTCAAGATCGCCATGATGGGCCTGGACGGCGGACGCATCGGCATCGCGGCCCAGTCCGTGGGCGTGGCCGAGGGCGCGCTGGCGGAGGCCGTGAAGTACGCCAACTCCCGCGTGCAGTTCGGCAAGCCCATTGCGGTCAACCAGGGCCTGCAGTGGTACTTTGCCGAGATGGGCACCCGCATCGAGGCGGCGCGGCTGCTGACCCTGCGGGCGGCGGACGCCCGGCAGAAGGGCGAGCCCTGCACGAAGCTCGCGGCCATGGCCAAGCTCTACGCCAGCGAGACGGCCTGCTTCGTCTGCGACCTGGCGCTGCAGGTCCACGGCGGCTACGGCTACATGAAGGACTTCGCCATCGAGCGCATGTATCGCGACGCGCGTATCCTGCGCATCTACGAGGGCACCAGCGAGGTCCAGAAGATGGTCATCTCCCGCGAGGTCCTCAGCGGGCGTTAAAGCAAACAGGATCCCAGCTCCTGCGGAAACAGGGGTTGGGATCCTTTTCATTTTTTCGCGTTTATGTTACGATGATCACAGGACGGCCGGATGCGGAAGGGGGGGAGCGCCTGTGGAACTGAAAAACACACTGAAGCAGACCCAGACGCTGACCCCGCAGCAGCTGCAGTCCATCGAGATCCTGCAGATGAACGGCCAGGAGCTGGCGGAGTATCTGGAAAACCAGACCCTGGAAAACCCGGTTTTGGAGATCGTACACCGCGAGGCCGGCCGGGATGGGACGGAGGAGACGCTGCGCAAGCTGGAGTGGCTTTCGGCCGCCGATCGGCAGAACAGCGCCTATTATCGGGAGGACTATGAGGCCGCGTCCGAGAGCGACCGGCAGCAGGACCCCGCTGACCCCCGGCAGGAGGATCTGGCCGACTATCTGAAGCGGCAGCTGGACGTGATGAAGCTGCGGCCCGCGGTGCGTGCGGCGGCTGTTTTCCTGGCGGAGAGCCTGGATTCCCGCGGCTGGCTGATCGACGAGCCGGGCGATCTGGCCCGGAGCATGGGCGTGTCAAAGGATACGGCGAAAACGGCGCTGAAGGTCCTGCAGGGGCTGGAACCCGCAGGCGTGGGCGCGCGGGATCTGGCGGAGTGCCTGCGCCTGCGGCTGGATCGGCTGGAGGACGCGAAGGAGGCCTCCTACAGGATCGTGGACGAGTGCCTGGAATGGATGGCGAAAAAGCGCTATGACAGGATCGCTCAGAAGCTGGGACTCGGCAGGGAAGAGACGGCGGCGGCCTGCGAACAGATCCTGCGTCTCAATCCCAAACCGGGCAACGGCTTTGCCTCCCGGGAGGCGCTGCAATTCGTAACGCCGGATCTGTTCGTGCTTATGCAGGACGGGCAGCTTCAGGTGCTGCTCAACGAGCGCGGCAGCGAGCTGCGCGTGAACGATGGCTATATACCACACTTCAGCGGTATCGAAGATAAGGAACTGAGGGAATATCTGGCGGAGCGGGTGCACCGGGCCAACTGGCTGATCCAGAACGTGCAGCAGCGGCGAACGACCCTTTTGGCCTGCGGCCGAAGCATTGTCGGACGGCAGGCGGCTTTCTTCCGGACGGAGGCGGGGCAGTTGGTGCCCATGAGCCTGGCCGACGTGGCGGCGGACGTGGGCGTCCACGAATCCACGGTGAGCCGCTGCGTCAAGGGCAAGTATCTGCAGTGCCGGAGGGGCGTCTATCCGCTCTCCGCTTTCTTCTCCCGGGCGCTGCCCCAGGGAACGAACGCGCAGGCCGCTTTTACCGCGGACGCCGCGATGGCCCTGCTGCGGCGGCTGATCGAGGCGGAGGACCCGGACAGGCCCTTATCCGACCGGGAGCTGAGCGAACGGATGGCGGAGGAGGGCTGCGCCCTTTCCCGGCGGACCGTGGCCAAATACCGGGACCTGCTGGGGATCCCCGGCACGGCTGCCCGCCGCCGCCGATGAGCGGTGCGCAGAAAAGGCTCAAAGCTCGTGATATGCAAAAAAACGGCGCCTTTTTGAAAAGGCGCCGCTTTTTTGCGATCGCTGCCCGCGTATAAGCCGCGGAATGGAGGACTCAGTACACCTCGGTCGCGAGGAAGCCGAAGGCGGTCTCCGGCGCATCGACGACGGTGATGCGCAATTCGTTGCCGAGTGCCTCGTAGTTCCAGTAGTCGGAATACTCGTACACGTCCGAGCGGATCACGATGTCGTAGCTGCCGTCGGCGTTGACGTACGCACCGTCGAGCACGAGGTTGAGGGACTCCGTGCGCCAGGTGTTGACCCAGAGCCTGTCCATCAGGGCGAGGTCGGCCCGGCTGCGCAGGTCGCAGTCCTGCGCGACGTACTGCATCAGCGTGGGATAATAGTAATCGGAATTCTTCGTGCCGAAGTAGCCGTAGTATGCCTCGGCGAACGCGCAGGCAAAGTCGTACAGACGCTGGCTGGTGCCCTCGTCGCAGGTACCGGCGTACTCCTTCACCTCGCCGAGCGGGTTCTCCGGCAGGACGATGTACTCCGGGACGCTCTCCGGCCGCACGTACTGTGCCGGCAGGTCGCTTACGAGCCAGGCGTCCGGGAGGTTGCGCGTGCCGCCCGCCTGGTTGGAGGAGCGGTTCACGGCCATGCCCTCGTAGTACATGCAGGTGGAGTTGCCGCCGTCCATGTTGGAGGCGTTGATACAGCCGAATTTATCGGCCATGATATCGATGCAGTCCTGGAAGGTCACACCGATGCTGTAGCCCTGGCGGCCGTCGATGACCATCATGACGACGGCCCCGTCCTCGCGCTGACCGATCGCGGTGCGCGAGCCGATGCCCGCCTCGAGCTTTTCCGGGGCGGTCTTCCTGCCGCGCGAGATCAGCGCCGGGCCGAAGCAGACCGCGTCACGGATGCCGATGGCCTCGCAGTCGCTGTAGGTGTAGTGGCCGACCCAGAGGTGGTCTTCGGCGTCGAGTCCGGCGATGGGCCCCTTCCGCTGGTCGCTGAAGGTGATGCCCCGGCTGAAGGTGATGCCGTCGGGAGGCCAGCCGCCACCGCCGCCGCCGGAATCGATGAAGCCGCCCGCGTTGATGCCCGCGACCGCGCCGTACTGCTCGGCGAGGGCGTCGAGGGTCAGACCGTAGCCGCCCCATTCGCTGGGCTCGGTCAGGGCGGTGCCGACGAACACGCGGCTCGGATCGAGGATGATCATGGCGTATACGGTCGCGCCCTTGTAGTGGAACTTATAGTTGATGATGCCGTCGCCGTCATCGTCGGTGAGGAGCTCGCCGACGATGGGCTCTGGCGTGGGTTCCGGCGTGGGTTCGGGTGTGGGCTCCGGCGTCGTTTCGGGCGTCGTTTCGGGGGCCGGCGCCGCGGACTCGGCCTTCCCGCCGCAGGCACAGAGGGCCAGCGTCATCACGACGATCAGCAGCAGCGCCAGCGCGCCGCGTAGGGTTCTGTTTTTCATATCGCGTTATCCTTCTTCTTTCAAATTCAGACGAGGGAAAATGTACTATAATTTGCCGCGGAAGTCAAGGAACAGA
Source organism: Oscillospiraceae bacterium (assembly GCA_017477695.1). GTDB lineage: Bacteria > Bacillota > Clostridia > Oscillospirales > Oscillospiraceae > Limivicinus. Next base: position 9,599 of record JAFUUR010000119.1, read on the forward strand.
ATGTAAACAAACGCGGCCCGCCGGACAGCGGTTCAGTCTAGGGGTCCCATAAAATATTTGATTTGAACCGGCATTCTTCGGGCGGAACAACAAAGAAAAACGGTCTTACAAGAGATGAAATGCTCCTGTAAGGCCGTTTTTTCTGGAAACATTTAATGATTTCTGAGTAATCAGATCCAATTATCGGCGATTTGGACAGCGTGTTTTATATCGCTTACGATGATAATTCCCGTATTCTCCCTAACAAAGAAGCTCGTTTGATTCCCGCTATTATCAAATAGTGGCTGCGAATCAAACCGATAACCAGAAACAACCCCCAGGATTCGCATTGTTTTTTCGGCTGATCCAATAGTTTTGTAACAAACAGGACCGCCAGAAAAGCCGGGATTGTTATGGCCGTCAAGAAGGATCGTTCCTGCGCCATCTTTCAAGATTGCAGACAGGCAAGCCTTCTTAACGAAAGGGATTGGCATATTTCCGCCCGGAAACATCCCGAGGATACTGTCGTATTGATAGGGAAATCCAACGAAGTAAACATCTTGACCGTAAATAAGCCCATCAGAAGAGTTTATGTTATCATATACCGGCGTAAGCAACCTTTCTTTTTTCAGCCTCATCACTGCAATATCAGCCTTTTGTTCTGCCGGATAGCGGATGTCAACATCGAATGTCTGATAGCTTGTGCCTATCAGCAGACTAATTGCTGAACTCGAGGGAAAACCGTTGCTTTCAAAAAGGTGTTTAGCCGTCACGATAAACTGTTTTCCGTGGCTTTCAATTGTGAACGCCGTACCAAGGGAGTTTTCATGTTGAATTCTCATCACTCGGCAAAAAACCTCTGCTTGAACCATTTCTATACTCTCCTGTAAAACCGTTTCTTTCTTGGGATAGTTAAATGTCATTTAGATGAAAAACTCCTCATACTCGGGTTCCGTTCGCAAAGCTCATGGCAATATCGAGCATCTTGCCCGATATTGCCATTTTTTCAGTCGATTATTTCACTCAAATCATCGCCCATAACTGCTATCATTGGCAGAATCACAGGTGAAACCATTCTAGTCACAAGACGAACCGTTTCCTCTGGTTCTTCAAGCTCGCTCTTTAGCTCGTTTTCTGGATCGTGGTGGTTTTTGCCATAACCCAGAATGCTTAATCCGATAAGGACCATGCTATACTTGAATCTTGCTTTTAAAAGCTTCATCTTTGCTTCGTTCTTTGCTATTGGCTTCAGCTCGGACTGGAGATAGATGTTTTCCATGTTAACATAGAAATCATAATCGTCGTTTCCAGCATTTAGAACTGCCAGTGCAGACTCTCTATCAAACCCATATGTTTCCCACTCTTCGTGAGTAACTTCTCTGACATTGGGAAGACTGATTCCAGCAGGTGTTAGTGTACTCTTGCCCTCGTTCCCATCATCAGGGGGAGTTCTCCGTCCACCGCCTCCCGGTGTATCCTGATTCGCAACGACAGTGATTGCAAATGATTCAACGAACTGGTTGTCGTTGTTCGTGTCAGTTACGGTGAAGACGTAAGAATGCTCATCACCTTCTTTGGCATCACTCGGCAACTCAAAGTTTAGCGCCGCAACACCGTCACGGAGGTTCAAAAAATACGGATGTCCAGGAGCTGACAGCTGAGATCATCCGAGAGTTTGTAGAGCGGGTTTACGTTCACAAGGCTGAATACGTTGACGGCAGACGCATTCAGCGGATTCGGATCGTATGGAACTGCATCGGAGAATTCAACCCACCGGAGCCATGCGATCAAAGGAAAACGGCATAGCCGAAAGCATCGACTATGCCGTATTTTTCCCGGGATTATGCGCCCCTAAGTTGCACCCTCAGAGATCGCGGCTTTTTTTGCGCCTGCGGGTAGCCGCGGCGGCGCCGTTCTGTTATAATGAGCGTCGGACGGGATGGAAACGACGCGCGGATCGTCTGTACGCGCGCCGCGCAGAACAACCAGTGCATCGGCAGGCGCTGTCCGTTCAACCGGGCAAACGCGCCGGGGGACTGAGCACCGTCGGAGAGGAGAAACGCATGGACGATAAGCTCATCAGCGACGCGATTGCATATATGCAGGACTTGTTTCGCGGCAACGCCGACGGGCACGACGCTGCCCATACCCTGCGCGTCTGGCGCACCGCCCTGCTCCTCGCCCGGAGCGAGCCCGGCTGCGACGTACAGCTCGTCGCGCTCGCGGCGCTGCTGCACGACGTGGACGATCACAAGCTGTTCCGCACGGAGGACCAGGCCAACGCCCGGGCCTTTCTGGAGAGCCGGGGCGTACCGCCGGAGCGGATCGCACGCATCTGCGAGGCGATCGCTTCCGTGTCCTTCAGCCGGAACCGGGGCCGCCGCCCGGCTACTCTCGAGGGGCAGATCGTGCAGGACGCGGACCGGTTGGACGCGATCGGCGCGATCGGCATCGCCCGCACCTTTGCTTACGGCGGTCGGCACGGGCGGGATCTCGAGTCCAGCATCGCGCATTTCCACGAGAAGCTCCTCCTGCTGCGCGACGAGATGAACACCCCTGCTGCGCGGGCGCTGGCGGAGGAGCGCCACGCGTTCATGACGCAGTTTCTGGCACAGTATGAAAAGGAGAGCGCGGCGGACCGACCGCCGCTCTGCCGATAAAACGCGGAGGGCCTGCGAAAAAGCGCCCTGCACAAAAGGAAAGGAGAACGAATATGAAAGTGTTGCTCATCAACGGCAGCCCGGACGACAAGGGCTGCATCCATACCGCTCTGACGCTGGCGGCCGAAGTCCTGAACGCGAACGGGATCGAGACGGAGGAGATCCAGGTCGGCAACAAGGACGTGCGCGGCTGCATCGGCTGCCGCCGCTGTCACGAGACGGGGAAATGCGTTTTCAACGATATCGTCAACGAGACCGCGCCGAAGCTCGCGGAGGCGGACGGCATCGTCGTCGGCACGCCGGTCTACTACGGCAACCCCAACGGCACCGTGCTCTCCTTCCTGCAGCGGCTGTTTTTCAGCTGTGACTGCGACCTGCACATGAAGGTGGGCGCTTCCGTGGTGTCCTGCCGCAGGGGCGGCAACAGCGCCACCTTTGAGGCGATGAACCAGTTCTTCGGCATCAGCGGCATGCCCATCGTCCCCAGCACCTATTGGAACGACGTGCACGGCTACAACGAGGCCGACGTGCTGGCGGACGCGGAAGGCGTGGAGACCATCCGCAACATGGCGACGAATATGGTCTTTCTCCTGCAGTCCATCCGCCTCGGCAAGGAGCAGATCGGCAAGCCGGACGTGCAGCATACTCAGTTTACCAACTTCATCCGCTGACGGCGGCCGGAAAGGCCGGCCCCACGCGCACATGACACAGGATCGGAAAGCGGCGTTCGCTGGAACGCCGCTTTTTGCCGCTCCGATCGAAAATGGATTTCATTTTCACATTTCTTTAACGTTTCTTGAAAACTTCGTAAACCTTCCTGCCGTATCCTCAGATCATCCCGAGAGGGAAATGAGATCGAAAACAAATCTTTTGCATACGGGAGGAACCGACCATGAACAACAAATACAACGAGCTCTACATCGTCACCGGCGCCGCCGGCAATCTGGGCAGCGCCATCGTGCGCGATCTCGCCGGTCAGGGCAAAAACGTCCGCGCCTTCGTCCTGCGCGGCGAGGAAGCGGCGAAGCATTTGCCGGAGCAGGCACAGGTCGTCGAGGGCGACGTGACCGACGTCTCCACGCTGGAGACTCTGTTTGCAGATATCCCGGAAGGCACCGCCACCTACGTGATCCACTGCGCGGCGATGGTTTCCGTCAGCACGTTGGTAGCCGAGAAGATTTGGCATGTGAACGTGGACGGCACCCAGAACATCATCGACAAGTGCCGCGAGCACAACGCCCGCCTCATCTTCATCGGCTCCACCGGGGCCATTCCCGAGCAGCCCATGGGCACCGCCATCACCGAGATCGGTCACTATGATCCGGACGCCGTCATCGGCCTTTACGACAAGACCAAGGCGGCAGCCTCTCAGCTCGTGCTGGACGCGATCCGCAGCGGCGCGATCGACGGCTGCCTCATCCTTCCCACCGGCATCTCCGGCCCCGGCGACTATACCTTCGGCAACGTCTCCGGCGTCATCAAGGAGTACGTCGAGGGCAAGATGCCCGCAGGCGTGGCGGGCACCTTCAACTGTGCCGACAACCGCGACATGGCCGCGGCCATCATCCGCGCCTGTCGGGACGGCCGCACCGGCGAGAGCTACATCCTCGGCGGGGAGCAGATCGACATGAAGGCGGTCTTCGATATCCTCGCGGCGCACACGGGCCTGCCCACTATCCGGACCATCTTGCCCGCCTCTCTCGGCAAGCTCATCGGCAAGGCCAGCGACCTGGCGGAAAAGCTCACCGGCAAGCCGCAGCGCATGACGAGCTTTGCCGTCTACAATCTCCTGCGCAACAACGAGTTCGACTCCTCCAAGGCCGTGCGGGAGCTCGGATACAGCCCGCGCCCGATGGCGCAGAGCATCGCCGAGGAGATCGACTGGATGCTTTCAGAGGGAATCGTTACCGTCCCGGAGACGACCGCTCGCAGCACGGGTGAAAAGCTCGCGGATGCAAACGCGCGGCTCGGCAGGGAGCTGGCGACAGGCCTCGGCCATATGGCTGACGGCGTGGCATCCGGTTACAAGGCCATCGAGACCAGCGTGGTCAAGGGTTACACTGCCGTGGAGGACGGCTTTGTGAGCAGCTTCCTGATGCGCAGGGGCGAGACGCTCACCGAGGCGAAGGACAGGCTGCGCGGCCGCGCCGCGTAAGAGACCGGAAGACGCAAAACAGCCGACGGGTATGCCCGCCGGCTGCTTTGTGTCTTTTGCCCGCCGTCATACGTTTGTCAGCAAAAACGGTCGAGGACCCGATCCCTTTCGCTGGCCGACGGGCTTTATGCTTTTCAAAAAGTAAGAGAAAAAAAGTGCTCTTTAACATCTCTTTAACATCTGCCTGTTATAATGCAGAAAAAACGTGGGGAGAAAGGCGGAAACGGCATGTTCAAGATCTTGGTAGTGGAGGACGACAGAGAGCTCAACCGCTCGGTTTGCACGTTCCTGGGGCGGAACGGCTATGAGGCGGTGGGCTGCCTGGGAGCCAATGAGGCCTATGACGCCATGTACGGCGGCACGGTCTTTGACCTCATCATCTCGGATATCATGATGCCCGGCATTGACGGCTTCGAATTTGCGGAGACGGTGCGCGGACTCGACAGCGATATCCCCATCCTGTTTATGACAGCGCGGGATGACTTTGCCGCCAAGCAGCGGGGCTTTCGCATCGGCATCGACGACTATATGACCAAGCCCATCGATCTCGAGGAACTGCTGCTGCGTATCATGGCGCTGCTGCGCCGGGCGCGCGTCGCCACCAGTCACAAGCTGGAGATCGGCTCCCTGACCCTGGATGCCGACGAGCATACCGCCTATGTGGGCGGGGAAGAGATCTCGCTCACCGTGCGGGAGTTTAACCTGCTGTACAAGCTGCTCTCCTATCCCAAGAAGGCTTTTACCCGCAGCCAGCTTATGGACGAATTCTGGGATGGGGAGACCGGCTCCGGCCCCCGCACGGTGGACGTGTACATGACGAAGCTCCGGCAGAAGTTTGCTGACTGCGAGGATTTTGAGATCGTCACGGTCCACGGTCTCGGCTACAAGGCGGTGCTCAAATGAACGGGGGCAGCAAAAACCGCTGGCTGTACTTCCTGCGCATCTTCTGTACCTTCTTCCTGCTGATCTCCTTCGTGCTGACCGCCTCCATGATCCTGTTTCTGACTTATCTGCAGCGGAGCACGGGCCTTGAGCTGTCGGCGCAGAACATCGGCCTTGCCGCTGTGATGACCTTCGGCAACGTCTTCATGCTGAGTCTGGTCTGCGCGGGGGTGGACATGCTGCGGCGCTATCTGACCATCGAGCGGCCCGTCCGGCGCATTGCCGAGGGGGCGGAGCGGATCATCGCCGGAGACTTTACCGCGCGAATTCCCTCCGTCAAGGGCCTCGACAGTGTGGACGGCTTTTCCGAGATCATCGAGTGCTTCAACCGCATGGCCCAGGAGCTGGGCGGCATGGAGACCCTGCGCACGGACTTTATCGCCAACGTTTCCCACGAACTGAAAACGCCGCTGGCCGTGATCCGAAACTACGGCGTGATGCTCCAGCAGCCGGGGATCACGGAGAGTGAGCGGCAGGAGTACGGCCAGGCGATCGCGGACGCATCCCGGCGGCTGGCGGATATGATCACCAATATCCTGAAGCTCAACAAGCTGGAGAACCAGCAGATCTATCCCGACAGGAAGGTCTACGATCTCTCTGAGCAGCTCTGCGAATGCCTGCTGGCCTTTGAAAACACCTGGGAGGCCAGTGAGCTGGAGATCGAGACGGAAATCGAGGACGGCATCCTGGTCGAAAGCGACCCGGAGCTTCTGTCCCTCGTGTGGAACAACCTCTTCTCCAACGCCATCAAGTTCACCGAGCCGGGCGGCACGGTGTCTCTGTCTGTGAAAGCCGAGGGCGACCGGGCGGTGGTCTCGATTTCCGACACCGGCTGCGGTATCAGCAGCGAGGTGGGGGCGCATATCTTTGAGAAGTTCTATCAAGGCGACACCTCCCACGCCACCCAGGGCAACGGCCTTGGCCTTGCGCTCGTGAAGAGGGTGGTGGATATCGTCGGCGGCGAGATCTTGGTTTCGAGCGCGCCCGGCGCCGGCAGCACCTTTACGGTGAAGTTGAGGAGGACAAAAGCATGAGTGAAGATTTCAACTACAGCTATTCCGCCGAGCGACAGGCGGAAGTGGAGGCGATCCGCAGGAAATACCTGCCCCCGGAGGAGCAGGAGAACAAGCTGGAGCGGCTGCGTCGCCTTGACGCGAGTGTCGGCGTGCCGGCCATGATCGCCTCTCTGGCGCTGGGGATCGTAAGCATACTGGTCTTCGGCTTGGGCATGTGCTGCTTTTTGCTCTGGACGCAGTGGGCCGCGGGCGCGGCCGCGTGCCTCATCGGCGCGGCGGGCATGCTGTACGCGCCGCGGCTCTACGCCCGCCTGCTGCAGGCGCGCAGGGAGAAGCTCGCTCCGGAGATCCTGCGCCTCACCGACGAACTGAGCCAGCGGTAATCAAACGCCGCCCCGCGCATCGCGGAAACAGTGATCCGGGAAAGGAATTGATACGGGACGCATCCTGTGCTATGCTCTGCACAGGATACCCCGGTCCGCGGGGAGGAAAGCGCCTGAAAGGAGAGAGACACTGTGAAGCCGATGGAATATCAACAGGTCAAGGAACGGGTCGACCGGGAGGACAAGGCTCTTAAAAGGATCTTCGTCGAGACGGGGATCGGTATGCTGGCGGCGGCGCTGCTCGCCGTCTTCATCGCCCGCTGAGGCGGCCTTCCGGGCACGATAGAAGGGAAGGACCCGGGAATACGAAAAGAAGCGGTACGGCTGCAGAGCAAGCAGCCGTACCGCTTCTTTCTTTTGATCTTGCTGCGGGTCACACGCCGAACAGGAGCTCGCCGTAAGTGGGGAAGGGCCAATAGTCCGCGGCGGTCAGCGTCTCGGCCTCGTCACAGAGGGCGCGCAGCGCCTCCATGTCGCCCAGCAGCGTGTCGCGGATGTAGAAGGCCTGTGCGGTGACGTCTCCGTCGGCATACGCGCCGACGCTCGCCTGCAGCGTCTCGACGGCCGCGTCGATGCCGTCGGCGAGGGCGGAGAGCTTTTCGATCAGCTTCGTCTCGGCCAGGCAGGGAAGAGTCGGCGCGGCGAGGCGCTTCTCGTTCAGCCCGGCGGACAGATCGCCGACGTAGCGCAGCACGGCGGGCAGGATCTCCTTGCGGGCCATATCCACCATGGTCAGCGCCTCGATATGCACGGTGCGCACGTAGTTCTCCATGCTGATCTCGTAGCGGGAGCGGATCTCCGCCTCGGTGAAGATCCCGTGGCGCTGGAGCATCTCCGCGTTTTCCGGCACCAGGACCATCTGCATGGCGTCGGGCGTGGTGCGCAGGTTCAGCAGGCCGCGCACCTCGGTGGCCTCCCGGATCCACGCCTCGTCGTAGCCGTTGCCGTTGAAGAGGATGCGCTTGTGCGCGGTGATGTTTTCCTTGATCAGCTCATGCAGGCAGGCGTCGAAATCGGCCCCGGCGCTCTCGAGCCGGTCGGCAAACTGGCGCAGCGCCTCCGCGACGGCGGCGTTGATCATGATGTTCGCGCAGGAGATGGAGTCGTTGGAGCCGACCATGCGAAACTCGAATTTGTTGCCCGTGAAGGCGAAGGGGGAGGTGCGGTTGCGGTCGGTCGCGTCGCGGTTGAAGCGCGGGAGCACGTCGGCCCCCAGGCGCAGGCGGCGCTTCTCCGTCCCAGCGTAGGGACTGTCGCTCTCGATGGCGTCCAGCACGGCCGTCAGCTCCTCGCCGAGGAAGATGGAGATGACTGCGGGCGGGGCTTCGTTGGCGCCGAGGCGGTGGTCGGTGCCGGCCGAGGCCACGCTCAGCCGCAGCAGGCCCTGGTACTCGTCCACGGCCTTGATGACCGCCACCAGGAACAGCAGGAACTGCGCGTTTTCGTAGGGCGTGTCGCCGGGGCTGAGGAGGTTCACGCCCGTGTCGGTGGACATGGACCAGTTGTTGTGCTTGCCGCTGCCGTTGACGCCGGCGAAGGGCTTTTCGTGCAGCAGGCACATGAGGCCGTGTTTGCGGGCGACCTTCTTCATGATCTCCATGGTGAGCTGGTTGTGGTCGGCCGCGACGTTGGTCACGGTGAAGATCGGCGCAAGCTCGTGCTGCCCGGGGGCGACCTCGTTGTGCTCGGTCTTGGCGTAGATGCCCAGCTTCCAGAGCTCCTCGTTGAGCTCCTCCATGAAGGCCTTGACCCGCGGCTTGATGGCGCCGAAGTAGTGGTCGTCCAGCTCCTGGCCCTTGGGGGGCTTTGCGCCGAAGAGGGTGCGCCCGGTGTAGATGAGGTCCCTGCGCTTGAGGTAGGCCTCCCGGTCGATGAGGAAGTACTCCTGCTCCGGGCCGACGTTGGTGACCACGCGCGTCACGTCGGCGTTGCCGAACAGGTGCAGCACCCGCAGCGCCTGCCGGTCCAGCGCCTCCATGGAGCGCAGCAGCGGCGTCTTTTTATCCAGCGCCTCGCCGCCGTAGGAGCAGAAGGCCGTGGGGATGCAGAGCGTTTTCTCCTTGATGAAGGCGTAGGAGGTCGGATCCCAGGCGGTGTAGCCTCTCGCCTCGAAGGTGGCGCGCAGGCCGCCGGAGGGAAAGCTGGAGGCGTCCGGCTCGCCGGTGATGAGCTCCTTGCCGGAGAACTTCATGATGACGTGGCTGTCGGGCGCCGGGGCGATGAAGCCGTCGTGCTTCTCGGCCGTGATGCCGGTCAGCGGCTGGAACCAGTGGGTGAAGTGCGTCGCCCCGTTCTCCACCGCCCAGGCGCACATCGCGTCGGCCACGGCGTTGGCCACCGAGAGATCCAGCTTCTTCCCCTTGCGGATCGTATCGCGCAGACTGTGATAGGTGTCCGCGTCGAGCCGCGCGCGCATGACCTTGTCGTCGAACACCATGCTTCCAAACAGTTCCGGTACCGTGCTCATGATCAGTTCCTCCTTGTGCGTCGTCGAATAAAAGCATAAGAGAGGCAGTTCTGCCTCTCACTATGCGGTCATTTTACGCCGCAAACCGGGAAATTGCAAGCGTATTTGTATGAAAGATACGCGTATCATTCGCACCGGATATGATAAAAGTAAAGATTTTCCTATTGATGCCTCAGATCAGGTTGGTATAGCCCATCAGGAAACGGTCGACCTCGATCGCCGCGGCGCGGCCTTCGGCGATGGCGTGCACGACGAGGGACTGACCGCGGTGCATATCGCCGGCCGTGAAGATATGCGGCACGCTCGTGCGGAAATGGCCGCGCTCGGTGCGCACGGTCTTGTCCCGCTCCACGCCGAAGGCCGCGCACACGTCCGCCCGGCACCCGGCGAAGCCCGTCGCGCCGATGAGCAGCGCGCAGGGGAGGCGCTCTCCGCTCTTGGTGACGACGGCGCGCAGCGCGCCGCCTTCATCGGTCTCGAGCGAGGCCACGCTCTGCCCGAAGCGGCGCGGATCGCTGCCGAAGACGGCCTCGGCCTCCTCCTGGGCGTAGTCCTGCGGCAGGGAGCCGCCCGCGTCGACGTAGTCCTCCCGCCCGCGGCGCACCAGCTGCAGCACGCTCCGGCAGCCCTGGCGGATCGCGGTGGAGACGCAGTCGCTCGCGGTGTTGCCGGTGCCGATGATGATGACGTCCCGCCCGGCGGCGTCCGGCACGGCGGGGGCCGCGCCGTAGAGCAGGCGGTCCATCGCCGCGTGCAGATAGTCCATCGCGTAGTACACGCCCGTCACGCCCGCGACGTCCAGCCCGAGGCTGCGCGGTTCCTCCGCGCCGCAGCAGAGGACGACCGCGTCGTACTCCCGGCTGAGCCGCTGTGCGATCGCGGGATCGGAGGCGTCCACGCCCGTCACGAAGCTCACGCCCTCGTCGGTCATCAGCTCGATGCGCCGCTGCACCACGGTCTTCGGCAGCTTCATGTTGGGGATGCCGTAGGCGAGGATGCCGCCTGCGCGCGGGTGCTTCTCGATCACGGTGACGCTGTGCCCCCGGTGGTTGAGCTGATCGGCCACGGCGAGCCCCGCGGGGCCGGAGCCGATCACCGCCACGTTCTTGCCGGAGGCGTTGTGCGTGAAGCGGGGCTTCATCATGCCGTGTGAAAAAGCGTACTCGATGATGCTGCGCTCGTTGTCGTGCACGGTCACGGGCGCGTCGTAGAGTCCGCAGTTGCAGGCCTGCTCGCAGAAGGCCGGGCAGACCCGCCCCGTGAACTCCGGGAAGTTGTTGGTCTTGAGCAGCCGCGCCAGCGCGTGGCCGTAGTTGCCGTCCATGAGCATGTCGTTCCACTCGGGGATCAGGTTGTGCAGCGGGCAGCCGAGCTGCTGCCCCTCGAAGCGCACGCCCGCCTGGCAGAACGGCACGCCGCAGTTCATGCAGCGCGCGCCCTGCTCGAGCCGCTGCGCGCCCTCCACGGGCACGTACAGATCCTCCCAGTCCCGCACGCGCTCCAGGGCGGGGCGGCGCCGGTTCTCACAGCGCCCGTATTCCAGAAATCCGTTCGGTTTTCCCATAGCCGTACCCTCCTGTCAATGCTTCACCGCGGCGTAGAAGGCCGCGATCTCCGCCTGCTCGCGGCTCTCGCCCTTGCCCTCGTGCTCGGCGATGGCCGCGATCATGCGCTCGTAGTCGCGCGGGATGATCTTCTTGAAGGACGGGATATACGCGGCAAAGTCCTTCAGGATCTTTTTGCCCTTGGCGGAGCCGGTTGCCGCCACGTGCTGGCGGATGAGCTCCTCCAACTCCTGGATATCGTGGGTCTCTTTGAGCGTGGTCATGACGAGGCCCGTCTTGTTGAGGCGCGTGTAGAGGTCGTGCTTCTCATCCAGCACGTAGGCGACGCCGCCGGACATGCCCGCCGCGAAGTTCTTTCCCGTACGGCCCAGGATGACGACCCGGCCGCCGGTCATGTATTCGCAGCCGTGGTCGCCCACGCCCTCCACCACCGCGCTGGCGCCGGAGTTGCGCACGCAGAAGCGCTCGCCCGCGACGCCCGCGATAAAGGCTTTGCCGGAGGTGGCGCCGTAGAGCGCGACGTTGCCGACGATGACGTTTTCATCGGCCTTGAAGCGGCTGCCCTTCGGCGGGTAGAGCGCGAGCTTGCCGCCGGAGAGGCCCTTGCCGAAGCCGTCGTTGCTGTCGCCCTCGAGGCGGAGCGTCAGCCCCTTCGGGATGAAGGCGCCGAAGGACTGCCCGCCGCCGCCGCGGCAGCTCACGACGTAGCTGTCCTCGGGGAGGCTGTCGCCGCAGGCGCGGGTGATCTCCGAGCCGAAGAGCGTCCCGAAGGCGCGGTCCGTGCTGGACACGTCCACCGCGAGCTTGCCGCGGCGGGAGCGCGTGAGCGAGGGGCCGAGCTTCGGCACGAGCAGGCTGCAGTCCTTGGTCTCGGAGAGCTTGAAGCGGTACACCGCCTCGGGCGCGAAGTGCGGCACGTCCTCTCCGTAGGGGTTGGTCAGCAGCGCGGAGAGGTCCACTGTCTCCGCCCGCGGCGTGATGCGCTTTTCGCGCACGGTGAGCAGATCGCTGCGGCCCACCAGCTCGTCCACGGTGCGCACGCCCATGAAGGCCATGCACTCCCGCAGCTCCTGCGCGACGAAGCGCATGAAGTTCATCACGTATTCCGGCTTCCCGGCGAAGCGGGCGCGCAGCTTCGGGTTCTGCGTCGCCACGCCGACCGGACAGGTGTCGAGGTTGCACACACGCATCATGCAGCAGCCCAGTGTGATCAGCGGCGCGGTGGCGAAGCCGAACTCCTCCGCGCCCAGCATACAGGCGACGGCCACGTCGCGCCCGGTCATGAGCTTGCCGTCGGTCTCGATGACGACCTGCTCGCGCAGGCCGTTTTTTACCAGCGTCTGGTGCGCCTCGGCGACGCCGAGCTCCCACGGCAGGCCGGCGTTGTGGATGGAGGACATGGGCGCCGCGCCCGTGCCGCCGTCGTAGCCGGAGATGAGCACCACCTGGGCGCCGGCCTTGGCCACGCCGCAGGCCACCGTGCCCACGCCCGCCTCCGAGACGAGCTTGACGCTGATGCGCGCGTCGCGGTTGGCGTTCTTCAGGTCGAAGATGAGCTGGGCCAGATCCTCGATGGAGTAGATGTCGTGGTGCGGCGGCGGGCTGACCAGCGAGACGCCGGGCGTGGAGCAGCGCGTGCGCGCAATCCAGGGATAGACCTTGCTGCCGGGCAGGTGCCCGCCCTCGCCGGGCTTCGCGCCCTGGGCCATCTTGATCTGCAGCTCCCGGGCGCTGTTGAGATACGCGCTCGTGACGCCGAAGCGGCCGGAGGCGATCTGCTTGATCGCCGAGCAGCGCAGCGGGTCCTGCAGGCGGTCGGGCGTCTCGCCGCCCTCGCCGGAGTTGGACTTGCCGCCGAGGGTGTTCATCGCCACGGCGAGGCACTCGTGCGCCTCCTGCGAGATGGAGCCGTAGCTCATCGCCCCGGTCTTGAAGCGCCTGACGATGCTCTCCACCGGCTCCACCTCCTCGAGGGGGACGCCGCCGTTCGGGTCGGGCTTGAGATCCACGAGCCCGCGCAGGGTGTGCGGGATCTCGAGATTGTCGACCATGGAGGTGTACTGCTTGAAGGTCTCGTAGCTGCCCTCGCGCGCCGCCTTCTGCAGCAGCCGGATGGTCAGCGGGTTATACATGTGGTCCTCCGCCGCCGGGCCGGAGCGCAGCTTGTGCGAGCCCACGGCGTTGAGCGTCGTGTCGATGCCGAGGCCCAGCGGCTCGAAGGCCTGGTCGTGCTTCCACTCCACGCCCTCGCCGATCTCCTCGAGCCCGACGCCCTCCACGCGGCTGACGGTGTCGGTGAAGTACCGGTCGATCACCTTCCGGCTGATGCCGATGCACTCGAAGATCTGCGCCGCCTGGTAGGACTGGATGGTGGAGATGCCCATCTTGGAGGCGGTCTTGACGATGCCGCCGAGGATGGCGCGGTCGTAGTCGTCGATCGCGGCGCCCACGTCCTTGTCGAGCATGTTGAGGCTCACCAGCTCCTCGATGCATTCCTGCGCGAGGTAGGGGTTGATAGCCTGCGCGCCGTAGCCGAGGAGGGTGGCGAAATGGTGCACGGTGCGCGGCTCCGCACTCTCGAGGATGAGGGAGAGGGCCGTGCGCTTCTTGGTGCGCACGAGGTATTTCTGCACGGCGGAAACGGCCAGCAGCGAGGGGATGGCCACGTGGTTCTCGTCGACGCCCCGGTCGGAGAGGATCAGGATGTTGGCTCCCTGCTTATAGGCCCGGTCGCAGGCGACGAAGAGCCGTTCCACCGCGCTCTCGAGCGGGGTGCGCTTGTAGTAGAGCAGGGAGATGGTGGCCACCTTGAACTCGGGACTGTCCATATGGCGGATCTTCATCAGCTCCACGCTCGTGAGGATGGGGTTCTGGATCTGCAGCACGGCGCAGTTTTCCGCCTTCTCCTCCAGGAGGTTCCCGGAGGAGCCGAGATACACGGCCGTGTCCGTCACGATCTTCTCCCGGATCGCGTCGATGGGCGGGTTGGTCACCTGGGCGAAGAGCTGCTTGAAATAGCTGAACAGGGGCTGCCGCGCCTCGGACAGCACGGCCAGCGGGATGTCCGTCCCCATGGAGGCGATCGGCTCGGCGCCGGACTTCGCCATCGGCAGGATGGACTCCTTCACGTCCTCGTAGGTATAGCCGAAGGCCTTGTAGAGCTTGTCGCGCAGCTCCTGCGAGTGCTTCTCGACCTTGAGGTTCGGGATGGGCAGATCTTCAAGCTGGACGAGGTGCGCGTCCAGCCATTCGCCGTAGGGGCTCTGGCCGGCGTAGCGGGTCTTGATCTCCTCGTCCTCGATCAGCCGCTGCTGCACGGTGTCGACGAGGAGCATCCGGCCCGGCTGCAGGCGGGATTTCTGTACGATGCTCGCGGGGTCGAGCTCCAGCACGCCCACCTCGGAGGAGAGGATCAGATAGTCGTCGCGCGTGCGGTACCAGCGGCACGGACGCAGACCGTTGCGGTCGAGCACCGCGCCGACGCTGTCCCCGTCGGAAAAGACGATGGCCGCGGGCCCGTCCCAGGCCTCCTGCATGGTCGCGTAGTACTGATAGAAGTCCCGCTTGGCCTGGCTCATTTTTTTGTCGTTGGCCCAGGGCTCCGGAATGGTCATCATCACGGCCTGGGGCAGGTCGATCCCGTTCATCAGGAGGAATTCCAGGGTGTTGTCGAGCATGGCCGAGTCCGAGCCGCGCTGGTCTACGACGGGCAGGATGCGGTCCATGTCCTCGTCGCAGAAAATGCGCGAGTGCATCGTCTCCTCGCGGGCGAGCATGCGGTCGACGTTGCCGCGGATGGTGTTGATCTCGCCGTTGTGCATGATGTAGCGGTTGGGATGCGCGCGCTCCCAGCTCGGGTTGGTGTTGGTGGAAAAGCGCGAGTGCACCATGGCCATGGCGCTCTCGCAGTCCGGCGCCTGCAGGTCCTCGTAGAAGGAGCGCAGCTGATGTACGAGGAACATGCCCTTGTAGACGATCGTCCTGCTGGAGAAGGAGGGGATGTAGGTGCCGATGTCGCTCTGCTCGAATTCCCTGCGCACGACGTACAGCAGCCGATCGAAGGCGAGCCCCTCCGCGACCTGCGCGGGCCTGCGCACGAAGCATTGCATGATGTGCGGCATGGCGGCCTTCGCGGTCTGGCCGAGCGTCTCCGGACAGACGGGGACCTCCCGCCAGCCCAGGAAATCCAGCCCGTGCCGCGCGGTGATGATCTCCAGCATCTTGCGCGCCTGCAGGCATTTGAGCGTATCCTGCGGGAAGAAGAACATGCCGACGCCGTAGCTGCGCGCCGGACCGAGATCCTCGATGCCGATCTCCTTCGCCGCCCGGCACATGAGCTTGTGCGGGATCTGCATCATCAGCCCCACACCGTCGCCCGTCTCGCCGCAGGCGTCCTTGCCGGCGCGGTGCTGCAGCTTCTCCACGATCTTCAGCGCGTCGTCCACCGTGCGGTGGCTCTGCTCGCCCCGGATGCTGATGACCGCCCCGATGCCGCAGGCGTCGTGCTCGAAAGACGGATCGTACAGCGGGTAGTTCGTCTGTCTCTGTTCCATATGGCCTCCTTATAAACGGAAAGGACCGCCTGCCGGCGGGCAGGAGGTCCTTTGTGCGATGCTCGAACAAAAAACTTATCCGATTTTAACACGATAAAGCGATGCGTGGCAACGCTCGCGCCATACATATATCGTAGGCATCGTCATACGCCGCGCGTATGATAACGCCGCCTCAGTCCGTGATCTGCAGCGCGTCGTAACCGGACTCGCCCGTGCGGATGCGCACGACGTCCTCCACGTCGTATACGAAGATCTTGCCGTCGCCGATCCGGCCGGTGTGGAGCGCCGCGTTGGCCGCGGCGACCACGAGCTGCGGGTCGACCTTGGAGACCACGATATCCACCTGCAGCTTCGGGATCAGGTGCATGCTCATCTCGATGCCGCGGTACTGCCCGGTCTTGCCCTTCTGCGTGCCGCAGCCCATCACGTTCGATACGGTCATCCCGGTCACGCCGATGGAGGCCATCGTATCCCGCAGGGTACCGAAGCGGTCCTCGTCGCAGACGATGCGCACCAGCGTGTAGCGCTTCTCCCCGGTGGGCGTCGGCCGCGTGCCGGCGGAGAGCGTCAGCGGGAAGGGGACGAGGCCCTCCGTGTCGACGGGCCCGTCGGAGCGGATGCCGAGCGTGGACTCGATCGGCAGGAAGTCCGCGTACGCGCTGGTCAGACCGTGCTCGGTCACGTCCAGCCCCTCGATCTCCTCCTCGGCTCCGGCGCGCAGGCCGACGGTCGCCCGGATGAACCGGAACACGAGGAGCATGCACAGGACGGTGTAGACTCCTACGCAGACGACGCCGAGGCACTGCACGCCGAGCTGGTGCAGCCCGCCTCCGTAGAAGAGCCCTCTCGCGCCGTAGCGCTCGTTGCACGCGAAGAGCCCGACCGCGACGGTGCCCCAGATGCCGTTGACACAGTGCACCCCCACGGCGCCCACGGGGTCGTCGATGTGGCATTTCCGATCCAGGAGCTCCACCGCAAGATCGACGAGGACGCCGGAGACGACGCCGATGACCGCGGCGCCCAGCGCGTCCACGCTGGCGCAGCCCGCCGTGATGGCGACGAGCCCGGCCAGCGAGGCGTTCAGACACATGGACACGTCTGGCTTCCCGTTCTTTTTCCACGTGAAGAGCATGCACGTCACGGTCGCGGCTGCCGGCGCGATCGTCGTCGTGCCGAAGATGCGCGCCATCTCGCCGACGTCAGCCGCGGCGGCGCCGTTGAAGCCGTACCAGGCGAACCACAGAATGAACACGCCCAGCGCGCCGAGGGTGACGGAGTGACCGGGGATCGCGTTGGAGGTCACACTGCCGTCGGCGTTCTTCGTATACTTGCCGATGCGCGGCCCCAGTATGGCCGCGCCGACCAGCGCGGACAGACCGCCCACCATGTGGATCACGCAGGAGCCGGCAAAGTCGATGAACTGCATGCGGGCGAGCCAGCCGCCGCCCCAGACCCAGCCCGCCTCGATTGGGTAGACGAGCAGGCTGATGATCGCGGAGTAGAGGCAGTAGGCGGAAAAGCGCGTCCGCTCCGCCATGGCGCCGGAGACGATCGTGGCCGCGGTGGCGCAGAATACCAGCTGGAAGACGAACGAAGACCAGTCAAAGCCCTCAAAGTCCCGGAACATGCCCCATTCCGGCCGGCCGATCAGACCGAGGGCGCCGTGCTGCCCCATCATCAGACCGTAGCCGAGCAGGAAAAACATGACCGTCCCGATGCAGAAATCCATGAGGTTTTTCATGATGATGTTGCCGGCGTTCTTGGCCCGGGTGAAGCCCGTCTCCACCATGGCAAAGCCGCACTGCATGAAAAACACGAGGATCGCACCGATCAAAAACCAGATCGACATACTCATAGAAAGATCCCTCCCAAATGCAACAGCAAAGGCGCTGCGCACCCGCGCGGCGTCTTTGCCGTCTGAATATGTTCCGGATTATAGCCGGGCGAAAACGGGAAGTCAATATATGGAAACATACCGATTTTCAATCGTAATCAGACGAAAATCGTATCTTTGCGGCAACTCGTGCGCCCACTTTACCATATCTATAAAATATGGAAAAGCAAAAAAGATATGTATTTCCTTTTTCTTTCGGGGCGTGCTATCCTTGCATCGTCCCCGGGAGACGGGGGCGATGCCAAACGAAAAGAGGCGACGGGCATGAAAAAGCTGTCGAAGCTGGCACAGGAATTTTACAAGAGCTTTTCTCATCGTGAAGGCTGCTGAGGCCGGAGCGGGAGCAGGGCCCGCGATAAGAGCAAAGGACCGGGGCCGCCCGCAGACGGGTCGGCCCCGGCGCACAACGGCAGGGATGGAGACAGGCCGCGGGAGAATGCCGCAGCAGCGAGCCGGGGGCGGTGGAAGCCCGGCGCGGGCGCTTCCGTCCGGGAACACTCCGGAGCCGCGAACTGAAACGGAGTAGGGGAGCCGTACGCCCTGCGTTAAAGGGCTGGGGATTGTCAGATCCCGACGAGTGACCGCGCGAGCGGTAAAAAAGGTGGCACCACGGATACGCAGCAGTCCGTCCTTTTGAGAGGACAGGCTGCGCATTTTTATCCGGAGGTGCTTTTTATGTGTTGTATCATGGGCTTCCGCTCGGCGCTGTACACGCGCGAGCAGATCCGGCCGTATTTTGAGAGGACGAAGTCCCGCGGGCCGGACGACACGCGCATCGAGGAGATCGACGGAGGGCTGCTGTGCTTCCACCGCCTCGCCATCATGGGTCTCGACGCGCGCGGGATGCAGCCGTTTTCGAGAGGGGCGAACAAGGTCGTCTGCAACGGGGAGCTCTACGGCTGGCGCGCGCAGCGCCGCGCGCTGGAGGCGAAGGGCTACGCCTTTGCAAGCGACTCCGACTGTGAGCTGCTGCTGCCGCTGTACGAGGAGTACGGGCTGGAGATGTTCAGCCGGCTGGACGCGGAGTTCGCGCTGATCCTCTACGACGCACGGCGCGACCGTCTGATCGCCGCGCGCGACCCCATCGGCATCCGCCCGCTGTATTACGGTTATTTCACCGACGGCAGCATCGCCTTCGCGAGCGAGCCGCAGAACCTGGAGGGCCTGTGCGCGCAGATCCGGCCCTTCCCGCCGGGGCACTATTACGACGGACGGGACTTCGTCCGCTACGCCGATCTCACCACGGTGAGCGAGCCCCTGCCCGATGACCTCGATACGGTCTGCGGCATGATCCGCGAGAAGCTGATCGCCGGGGTGGAGAAGCGCCTGGACGCGGACGCGCCGCTGGGCTTCCTGCTCTCCGGCGGACTGGACTCGAGCCTGGTCTGCGCCATTTCGGCCAAGCTCCTGGGGCGGAAGATCCGCACCTTTGCCATCGGCATGGATCTCGACCCCATCGACCTGAAGTACGCAAAGCTCACGGCGGACTACATCGGCGCGGAGCATACGGCCTTCACCATGACGCGCGAGGACGTGCTGGGGGCGCTGGAGGAGGTCATCCGCCTGCTCGGCACCTGGGACATCACCACCGTCCGGGCGAGCCTGGGGATGTATCTGTGCTGCCGGGCGATCCATGAGCAAACGGACGTGCGCGTGCTGATGACGGGCGAGATCTCCGACGAGCTGTTCGGCTATAAGTATACGGATTTCGCTCCGTCCGACGCGGCGTTCCAGGCCGAGAGCAAGAAGCGCGTGGACGAACTGCACATGTACGACGTGCTGCGCGCGGACCGCTGTATCTCCGTCAACTCCCTCGAGGCGCGCGTGCCCTTCGGGGATCTGGACTTCGTCCGCTACGTGATGCGCGTCGACCCAGCGCTCAAGCGCAACCGCTGGCACATGGGCAAGTACCTGCTCCGCCGTGCCTTCGAGCGTGACGCGATCCTCCCGCCGGAGATCCTGTGGCGGGAGAAGGCCGCCTTCTCCGACGCGGTGGGCCACTCGATGGTGGACGACCTGAAGGCCTACGCGGAGGAGCGCTATGATGAGGAGAGCTTCCGCGCGGGCTGCGCGCGGTATGACTACTGCCCGCCCTTTACGAAGGAGAGCCTGCTCTACCGGGAGATCTTCGAGAAGTACTACCCCGGCCAGGCGGAGATGATCTGCGGCTTCTGGATGCCGAACCCCGAGTGGGAGGGCTGCCGCGTGGACGACCCCTCCGCCCGCGTGCTCGCAAACTACGGGGCGAGCGGCGTCTGAGGCGGGCTCCGCGCGTGCCGGACGGCGGCGCGGGACGTACGGAAACAAGACGGAAAACCGGCGCTTCCCCCCGCGGGGGAGACGCCGGTTTTTCGCCGCTGCACGGCGCAAAAATGCCTGCGGGCTCTTGACTTTATCGGAGTATACTGATAAAGTTTTGAACAGCTCCCGCACCGGAAGCGGACGATCACGGATAGGAGGGACTCCGATGAAGACCCTGTTTGACAAAAAGAATCTTTTTCTGCGCGTCGCCGTCGGTTTTGCGCTGGGTGTGATCCTGGGCTTTGCGGCCCCGGGCTTCTCCATCGCGACCAAGGTCGTCGGCGACATCTATCTGAACCTCATCAAAATGATGATCATCCCCGTCGTGGTCTGCGCGGTGTTCTGCGGGATCGCCAACATCCGCGACGGCGCGCTGCTGCGCCGGATCGGCGTGCGCACGGTGCTGCTGTACGTGCTGATGTTCGTGGTGAGCGCCGCCGTGTCGCTGGCGATCGCCTATATGATCCGCCCCGGCTTCGGCACGGTCTTTGAGAACGCTCCCGTCTACGAGGGCAGCATCACGAACCCGACGATCTCGAGCTTTCTGACTACCATCGTCCCGACGAACATCATCAAGGCCGCGGCCGACGGCAGCACTCTGCCCGTCATCCTCTTTACCATCGTGTTTGCGGTCGCCATCGTCTCCGTCGGGGAGAAGGGCAAGGCCATGCTCGACTTTATGAACAGTCTTTCCGAGGCCATGTTCAAGATGCTGGCCTATTTCATGGAGCTCTCGCCGCTCGGCGTGCTGAGCCTGATGGCCTACTCCGTCGCCCAGTACGGCGCGGGGATCTTCGGCGCGCTCGCCAAGTACATCGCCTGCTGCTGGCTGTGCTGCGTGGTGGTCTTCTTCCTGGTCATGGTCCTGCCCACCTGCCTGTATACCAAGGTGCCCGCGGGCAGGCTCCTCAAGGCCTGCGGCAAGATCGCCCTCGTGACGCTCTCCACCACCTCCTCCGCGGCGACCCTGCCGACGACCATCAACGTCTCCATGGAAGACCTCGGCGCGCCGGAGGGCGTGAGCAAGTTCACGCTGCCGCTCGGCTGCACCATCAACATGTGCGGCGGGGCCTGCAGCTTCTGCTGCCTCGCGGTTTTCGTTTCCGATTTCTACGGCATCGGCCTGAGCTTCGGCACGATCGTCTTCCTGGTCTTTATCGCCACGCTCATCAACATGGCGGCTCCCGGCATCCCGGGCGGCGGCGTCGTGCTGGGCGCGAGCTTCCTGTCCATCCTGGGCCTGCCGATCGATCTGATGGGTCCCATCAGCGGCTTCTACCGCCTGCTCGACATGGCCTTCACCACCATCAACGTCGAGGGGGACGTCGCCGCGAACCTCATCATTTCCAGGAGCATCGGCGAGTACGACGCCTCAAAGCTGGCCTGAGCCGGGCGTCTGATACGAAAGGGGTAAGCATATGCCAGAATTTGCAAAACGCATCGATTATATGGCGGGCTCCGCCGATATCATCCGCGGTCTGTTCAACGCCATG
Organism: Oscillospiraceae bacterium; assembly: GCA_017477695.1. Taxonomy (GTDB): domain Bacteria; phylum Bacillota; class Clostridia; order Oscillospirales; family Oscillospiraceae; genus Limivicinus. The sequence continues at coordinate 31,007 of JAFUUR010000119.1, forward strand.
GGCGATCCGGAGACCATCTCCTTCGGCGGCGGCGCGCCCGCCACGGAGGCGCTGCCGGTCGAGGCCGTGCAGCAGATCGCAAGCGAGGTGCTCTCGCGCGCGCAGCGCGGGCAGGAAGCGCTGCAGTACGGCCCCGTGCAGGGCGTGCGCCAGCTGCGGGAGATCGTGGCCGAGCGGCTGCTGACGCCGAAGGGCGTCCCCGCGCAGGCGGACGACGTGCTCATCGTCAACGGCGGGCTTGAGACCATGAATCTGCTCTGCCAGGTCTTCATCGACCCGGGAGACGTGATCCTCTGCGAGTCGCCCACGTTCGTGCACTGCGTGGAGATCTTCGAGATGTTCCAGGCGCGCTGCATCGGCTGCGAGACGGACGAGCAGGGCATCGTGCCGGAGGACGTGGAGGCGAAGATCCTGCAGTACAAGCCCAAGATGGTCTACGTGATCCCGACCTTCCAGAACCCCACGGGCAAGACCCTGCCCGCGGACCGGCGGCGGCGCCTGGCGGAGCTCGGCAGCCGCTACGACGTGCTCATCCTCGAGGACGACCCTTATCGCGACCTGCGCTACAGCGGGGAGGAGCTGCTGCCCATCAAGGCCTACGACAAGACCGGGCACACCGTGCTGGCCAACAGCTTTTCCAAGATCTTTTCCCCCGGCAGCCGCCTGGGCTACGTCTTCGCCGAGCACCGCATCATCGAGAAGCTGATGGACGTCAAGACCGCCACGAACTCCCACACCTCCATGATCCCGCAGATCCTGTGCGCGGAATTCTTCGCGCGCGGCCTGTTCGACGAGCATCTGCGCAGGCTCTGCGCCGTCCACCGGGAGCGGCGAGACGCCATGATGGCCGCGCTCGAGCGCTATATGCCCGCGGGCACCAAGTGGGTCTACCCAGACGGCGGGCTCTTCACCTGGGTGGAGCTGCCCGGCGGGATCGACACCACGCAGCTTCTGCACGAGGCGGCCGCCTGCAAGGTGGCCTATGTCGCCGGGGCGGGCTTCTTCGTCGGCAATACCGGCGAGGGGAAGAACTGCATGCGCATCAGCTTCGGCAACGTCACCCCGGAGAAGATCGACGTCGGCATCCGGCGCCTGGGCGATCTGATCCGCACCAAGCTCTGAGCGGGGCGCGCAGGAGGAACGGTCATGACCTGCGATACGGATTATATCACGCTCCACGAGCGCCTGCGGGCGCTGATCGGGGGCGTCCCGCATGAGACGGCGAACCTTGCCAACGCCGCGGCGCTCCTGTACGAGAGCCTCGAGCGGCTCAACTGGGCCGGCTTTTACCTCGCCGAGGGGAAGACGCTGGTGCTCGGCCCCTTCCAGGGGCGGCCCGCCTGCATCGAGATCCCCTTCGGCCGCGGCGTCTGCGGGACGGCGGCGGCCGAGGATCGGACGGTGCGCGTGGACAACGTGCACCTCTTTCCCGGGCACATCGCCTGCGACGGCGCCTCCAATTCGGAGCTCGTCATCCCCCTGCACGCGCACGGGGAGGTCGTGGGCGTGCTGGATCTGGACAGTCCGGTCTTTGCCCGCTTCACGGATGAGGACTGCGCCGGGCTCGAACGCTTCGCCGCGATCCTGGAGAGCGAGCTCTTCAGATGAGTGAAAGATAAAAAGCCGCACGGGAAGACCCTTTGAGGTCTTCCCGTGCGGCTTTTCATGGTCTGTCAGTCGGCGGCGCCGTGGTAATCCCGGTACCATTCGGCGAAGGCGCGCAGGCCCTCGCGTATCCCGACGGACGGGGCGAAGCCGAAGTCCTCCTCCAGCGGCCGGCCGTCGGCGAAGGTGAGAGGCATGTCGCCCGGCTGCATGGGGACGAGCTCGCGATGCGCGGCGAAGTCGTAGTCCGCCGGGAGGATCCCGGCGCGCACCAGCTCCTCCTGCAGCGTCTGCACGAAGTCGAGCAGGTTCACGGGCCGTCCGCCGCCGATGTTGTAGAGCGCGCAGGGCGGCTCTGGCAGACCCGCGCCGTCCGCACGGCCGACCGGGGCGGCGCGCATCACGCGCACGACGCCCTCCACGATATCGTCCACGTAGGTGAAATCACGCATGCAGTCGCCGTAATTGTAGAGCTGGATGGTCCCGCCTGCGGCGAGCTTCTGCGTCGCGGAGTAGTAGAACATGTCCGGCCGGCCCGCCGGCCCGTAGACAGTGAAAAAGCGCAGTCCCGTCGCCGGGATCCCGAAGGCGGAGGCGTAGACGTGGGCGAGCAGCTCGTCGGACTTCTTGGTCGCGGCGTAGAGGGAGAGCGGGCGATCGGTCTTGTCGTCGGTGCTGAAGGGGACCTTGTCGTTGCCGCCGTAGACGGACGACGACGAGGCGTACACGAGGTGCTCGACCGGAAAGCGGCGGCAGGCCTCCAGCACGTGGAAGAAGCCCAGCACGTTGGACGAGAGGTACACGTCCGGCCGCTCGAGCGAGTAGCGCACGCCCGCCTGGGCCGCGAGGTGAACGACGACGTCCGGCCGGTACCGGGCGAACACGGCCTCGACGGCCTGCGCCTCGGCGAGCTCCCCTCTGACGAAACGGTGCTCCGCCCCGGAGGCGGCCGCGGCGCGCTCGATCCGCGCCAGGCGGTACTCCTTGAGGCGCGGGTCGTAGTAATCGTTCATGTTGTCGAAGCTGACGATCCGGCCGCCTTCCAGCTCCCGCAGCAGCCGCAGCACCAGAAAGGCGCCGATGAAGCCGGGCGAGCCCGTGACGAGGATCGTTTTCCCGTTGAGGTCGATGCGCTTTTTCTCCATCGTTTTCTCCAGATCGCCCGGCCCGCGCCGGGCGCGTTCATTTCATGTACTCCAGATAGTCGGTCAGCACGGCGTCCGTCTCGCCGATCTCGCGGATGAGCCCGCGGTCGAGCCAGAGGACGCGGTCGCACAGGTCCCGCAGGGTCGTCTCCTGGTGGGAGACGATCAGCGCGGTGCGATCCTTGTCCTCGATGAGGCGGCGCATCTTGTCGTAGCTCTTCTTGCGGAAGTTGGCGTCGCCCACGCTCAGCACCTCGTCCACGAGCAGGATGTCCGTCTCCAGGATGGCCGAGATGGAGAAGGCCAGCTTGCTGTTCATGCCGCTGGAATAGGTGTATATCGGCATGTCGATGAACTGCTCCAGCTCGGAAAAGGCGATGATCTCGTCGGTCTTGTCCCGCAGCTGCGCCCGGGTGAAGCCCAGCAGCAGACCGTTGAGCAGGATGTTCTCCCGCCCGGTGAGCTCGTTCTGGAAGCCGGTCCCCAGCGAGAGCAGGGAGATGCCGTTGCCCTTCAGGTCGATGCTGCCCGCGTCCGGCTCGAAAACGCCCGCAAGGGTCTGCAGAAGCGTGCTCTTGCCGCTCCCGTTCTTGCCGACGACGCCGAGCACCTCGCCCTTGACCGCGTCGAAGGACACGCCGCGCAGCGCCTCGATCTCTTTGCGCTCGCTTTTCTTGAACTGGAAAAGCCTGTTTTTGATGGAATAGGACTGCCGGCTGACGTAGGACAGCTTCAAGTCTCTCACTTCAATGGCAAGCTCAGACATCAGACCACCTTGATATACCCGTTCTCATTCCGATAGACCACCTGGACCGCGAACACCGCCAGCACCGCGCCGAGCGCGAACCACGCCAGCAGCAATCCCCAGTGGGTGACGCGCCCGAACAGCAGCGCCTCCCGGATCTGGGTGATGAAGGCGGCCATGGGGTTGAGGCGCAGGACGATATAATTGAAGGGCGCGGGGATGCGCGTCTCGACGTTGTAGAACACGCCCGTGAGGTAGAACAGCAGGCGCAGCGCGATGTTGACCACGCTGATCAGATCCTGTATGTAGACGCCGAAGTGCATGATGAGGCTGCCGATGCCGAAGGTGAACAGAAACGTACACAGCAGCACGGGCACGACGTACAGGACGCTCACGCCGGGCTTCACGCGGTAGAGCAGCATCATCACCGCGATCACACCGAAGGAGATCGCCATCTTGACGGCGTTTACCACCATGTCCGACAGGATCAGCACGAACTTCGGGATATAGATCTTGACCAGCAGGTTCTTTTTATCCTTGATCATGCTGACGCTGTGCACGATCACGTGGTTGAAAAACTCCCACACCGTGATGCCGATGAACACGTACAGCGGGAAGTAGGGCTCCGCCGCCCGGAAGACGACGCCGAAGATCAGCGAGTAGATGACCATGAAGCTCAGAGGGTTCAGGATCCACCACAGCCAGTTGAGGTAGGACCCCGCGACCTCGGCCTTCAGGCTGGCCATCGCCGCCTGCACCGTGTACGGCCAGTATTTTTTCAGATCTCGCAAGAATTTGAGCAGCATGCGTTCCTTCTTCCGCCGGCGCCGCGCGCCGGCCATTCAGTTGCCGCCGAAGGGCGATGCGCCCGGCAGCGCCCCCTCGCGGATAAGGGTCTCCCACTCGGCCTTTCGCTGTTCGATGGTAAAGTCCCCGAGCCGCCGCGTGCCCGCGGCGATGCAGCGCCCGCGCAGCGCCGGGTCGCGATACGCCTCCAGCATGGCGCAGTACAGCGCCTCCTCCGCGGACGAGAGCGCGTCCGTCTCCGGCCAGTTGTTGTCGAGCCGCTCGGACACGAGCCCGAAGTCCCCGTGCACGACGCCCTGCACGGCCTCTCCGTAGCGCCGCCGCGGGGTGAGCGCCTCGCGCACGCCGGGGCAGTCGTCCGCGACGATGGGCAGGCCCATCGCCATCGCCTCGAGCAGCACGTTGGGGAAGCCCTCGTACAGCGACGAGAGGACGAAGACCTGCGCGTATTTCAGATAAGGGAAGGGGTTGGCCTTCCGCCCGCAGAAGAACACCGCGTCCCCGAGACCGAGGCGCTGCGCTTCCTCCCGCAGCCGCTCGCCGAGCTCGCCCTCGCCGAGCAGGAAGAGCCCCGCCTCCGGCGCGTCCTGCCGCAGGCGCGCGAAGGCGCGCAGCAGGTGCCACTGGCCCTTCTGGATGACCAGCCGCCCGGAATTGGCAAAGAGGAAGGGGTGCTCCCCGGCAAAGCGCAGGAAGGCCGTGTCCCCGTTTTCCGCGGCGGCCTGGGCGAGGATGTCCTCGCGGCGGATGCCGTTGCGGATGACGACGAGCTTCTCCTCGGGGATGCGGAAGTGCTCCGCCTCGTCGTGCGCCACGTCCTCCGATACGCAGATCACCTTGTCCGCCAGCGGGTGCAGCCGCTCGGCGAGCGGGCCGAAGATATCGTGCGGCACGTACCGCCGGCGCAGGCCCGTGTGGTTGCGGATCGAGATGTACACGCGCTCCGTCGTGCGCGTGAGGATGTTGAAGAAATGCGCCTCCGGCAGAAAGCTGACGGCGACGTCAAAGCGCTCGCGCCGCTTGAGCGCGCGGATCTGCCGGAGCGTGCCGAGATAGGAGGGGACGGTACGGCCCCGGTAGCGATCCGCCGTGAGGATGCGCACGGCGTCCGACACGTAGTAATCCTGCGCGGGATCGGGCGGGTCGAGCGTGATCACCGTCACCTCATAGTCCTCCGCGAGGGCGTTCATCACGTAACTCAGGGCGCGCTCGGCGCCGCCGCCGTGCAGTTTCGGGATCAAAAACAGGAGTTTGCCGCTGCGTGCGGCAGGGTCGGGTCGTTTGCTCATGCCGTTTTCCTTCGTCCGTCGGTAGTGTGGGGTATCGTTTCAGGTCAGCCTGCGGTAGATGCAGCGGCCGTCGATCTCCTCGAGGCCGAGCTGCGCGGGCTTTTCGATGCGCTCGGCGCTGCGGTGGCCGTCGTCCTCGGAGAGGAAGAGATAGCCGCCGGGCGTCAGAGAGGCCGCGAGCCGCTTCTGCAGCCGGGCGATCACCTCCGCCGAGAAAAACTTCAGCACATTCCTGCACAGGATCACGTCGAAGCCGGCGGGGTAGGGGTCGGTCAGCAGGTTGAGGTTCTCGACCCGCACGACGCTGCGCAGCTCCGGCTTGATGGTGAAGCGCTTCGGCCCATAGTCGATATATCTGCGGTAGCGCTCCGGCACCTCGTGCAGGTGCATGTTGAAGTACGCGCCCGCGCGGCACTTGTCCAGCAGCTCGTCGTTATAGTCCGTCGCCAGCACTTCGATCCGCTCGAGCGGGACGTGATCCAGCAGAGCCATGATGAGGCTCCAGGCCTCCTGCCCGGAGGAGCAGCCCGCGCACCACACGCGCAGCTTCTCCCGGTCTTTGAGTTCCGGCAGGCAGCGCTCGCCGAAAAAGTCCCAGTCGTCCCCGCGGAAGAAGTGCGAGCCCTTGAGCGTGAAGTTGCTCTGAAGGCGCGTGAGCTCCTGCTCGTCGTCCCGGAGCAGGCGGTAATAGGCCCCCAGGTCCCCACAGCCGAGCTCCTGCGCGCGCTTGGCAAGATGATCCATCGCGCCCGTCCAGTTGTAGGAGCCGAGCTCCGGCACCAGCTTGACGAGCTTCCGGTAGTATCGGAAATTGCGCTGTTCCCCGCGGGGATCAGCCAGAAGGCGTTTGAGCCGCCTCCAGGCCCGGCGGGGCAGGCTTGCCGCCTTGCGCTTATTCTCTTCCAAGGCCGTTTTCCTCCTCGTTGTCGATCAGCCTCCGCCACTGCGCGGCG
>JAFUUR010000120.1 GCA_017477695.1 Oscillospiraceae bacterium
GAGACGGGGCCCCGGCGTTTCCGAAGCTTATAAAAGCCCGTGCTTTTTGCGGTAGGTGAAGGAAGAGGGGTGCGTGCGGCCGAAGAGCGCGTAGATCAAAATGGCGAGCAGGTTGAAGATCGACATGAGCACGAACATCCGCCCGTAGCCGAAGGAGGAGATCAGAGTGCCCGCGATCCCGCCGCCTACGCCGATGCCGACGTCGTAGGCGCACAGAAAGGTGGAGTTGGCGCTGCCGCGCCGCTCCGGCGGCGCGATGGCCACCGCCATGGACTGCAGAGCGGGCTCGAGCCCGCCGAAGCCGTAGCCCGCCAGCACGGCGGAAAGCAGATAGGTGTATACGTTCGGCACCAGCCCCATCAGCAGGAAGGCGGCGAGCATCGCCAGGTTGCAGGTGTAGGCGAAAACGCTCTCCCCGTGCCGGTCCGTGACCTTGCCCGCGCTCAGACGCGTCAGCAGCAGTACGACGGCCATGATCGTGAAGAACAGCCCGCCGCTGGGCAGACCCTGCTCCGCGGCGAATTTCGCCGTGAAGTTTTCGAGCGCGCCGTAGGTCAGCATGAAGACCAGCGCCGTGGCGGAGGCGGGGAGCGCGTCCTTGTCCAGCAGGCCATTGAACTGCAGCGGCTTCCGCTCCACCCGCACGGGCGGCGTTTTCAAAAGCGCCAGAAACAGCAGCGAGAGCAGCGCGCAGCCTGTTGCGGTGAGAAACAACGCCGCAAAGCCGAGCCGGTCCATCAGCGCAAGGCCGAGGGCGGGCGCACAGGCGGTCGCAAGCGCCGTGGCCAGGCCGAACATGCCCATGCCCTCCGCAAAGCGCGGCTGGGGGATAACGTCCGTGGCGACGGTGGCGGTCGAGGTGTTGGAGAAGGCGAGGGACGCGCCGTGCAGCAGGCGGCTGATAAAGGCCAGGTACAGCACGGAAAAGACCAGATAGCCGACGGGCATCAGCGCCATGCCGGCGAGGCCGACGAGCAGGATGCTCTTGCGCTTGCCGCAGTCCAGCATCCAGCCGATGAACGGCCTGCACAGCACCGCCACGATGGAAAACAGCGCCGCGGCCAGGCCCGCCATCGCCTCTGAACCGCCCAGATGCTCCACGTAGAAGGGAAAGGTGGACAGGATCATGAGGTGGTTCATGAAGACGAGAAAGTTGATGAGGATGATGAGGACGAAATCACGGGTCCAAAGTTTGGGTTCCGATTTGGGCATAAAAAAGCTCCCTCCGTTTTCTCGGGCGGGAGCGCATGAAAAAAGCGCAGGCCCGCCTGTCGTTGACAATCGGACTTACGCAAAAGCTGCACATTGTGAATGGATTATAGCACGCACCGTACGAAAAATGCAAGCGTTTTGTGCACCGCGAAAAGTTGACACGCCTCCGATCCGGTCCTATAATGTTCTTCGCACAGCGAAGACGATCGGCGTTTCGGTGCAAGCACGGCGCCGTGATCACAGGGGGCTTCTTTCCCGGAGGCGGCCATGAGCCAGCGCACAGAACGAACAAGTCTATACCGCGCGGCCTTCTGGCTGATCCTCCTTCTGGGCGCGACCGTGCGGATATACCGCTTCGGCACGGCCCCGGCGGGGCTGAACCAGGACGAGGCCTTCGCCGCCTATGAGGCCTGGAGCCTGCTGCACGGCGGGACCGATACAGCAGGTTACGCCTGGCCGGTGTATCTCACGGCCTGGGGCAGCGGCATGAACGCGCTGGAGACGTATCTGATGCTCCCGTTCCTGGCGCTTTTCGGGCGGCAGGTCTGGGCCGTGCGCCTGCCGCAGCTCCTGGTCGGGCTGCTGAGCATCCCCGCGCTCTGCGATGCGGTCCGCCGCACGGCCGACCGGGAGAGCGCGCTCTGGGCGGCGCTGCTGCTTGCGATCTGCCCCTGGCACGTGCTGCTCAGCCGCTGGGGGCTGGAGTCCAACCTCGCGCCCGGCTTTCTCCTGTTCGGGACGGCCGCTTTTCTGCGCGGCCTGGAGGACGGCCGTTTCCTCCCGCTTTCCGGACTCCTCTACGGCCTGTCGCTCTACGCCTACGCGACGCTGTGGCCGGTGCTGCCGGCGGTGCTGCTCTGCCAGGGGGCGTACTGTGCCCGCCGCGGCAAGCTGCGCATCGACCGCTGGCTCCTGCTGGCGCTGCTCCTCCTGTTCCTGCTGGCGCTGCCGCTGCTGCTGTTCCTGGCGGTGAATCTGGGCTGGATGGGCGAGATCCGTACGCCGTATCTTTCCGTCCCGAAGCTGCTGTATCTGCGCGCGGGCGAGCTGTCCCTGCGCAGGATCCCGGAAAACCTGGGGAACCTCGCGGCCATACTCTGGACGCAATCGGACGGTCTGCCCTGGAACAGCGCGGGCGCCTACGGTCTGCTCTATCCGCTGGCCGCGCCTTTCGTCCTCCTGGGACTGCTGCGCTGCCTCGCGCGCCTGCGCACGGCGCGGCGGCGCTTCGAGCCCGCGGTCCTGCTGTTGCTCTGGCTGCTGGCCGGGGTCGCCGTGGGGGCGCTGATGGAGGTCAACGTCAACCGCGTGAATCTGATCTTTCCGCCGCTGATCATCCTGGCGGCCGTGGGGCTGCGCTGGTTTGCTGTACTGTTTCGCGGCCGGGCGACGCCGCTGCTGCTGGCGGCCTGGCTGCTGTGCTTCGGGCTTTTCAGCCGCTGGTATTTCACGGACTATCAGCGCGACATCGCCTACAGCTTTCGAGCCGGGCTCGAGGACGCGCTGGACGCCGCCATGCACACGGACGGGGAGATCGTGCTCGACGAGTATATTTACTACCCGCAGGTGCTCTTTTTCAGCGGCACCCCAGCGGAGGCGTTTCGCGCGAGCGTGCGCTACGAACGTTATCCGGCCGCTTTCCTGAGCCCGACGGGCTTTACGCGCTTTCGCTTCGGCTATACGGGCGGAGCGCCGGAGGAGGGGCGGTGCTATATCCTCTCGCCCTGGACCGACCCGTCGGCGCTGGAGGCGGCGGGCTATACCTTGCACACTTACGGGGTCTGTACCCTTGCCGTTTTGAGGTGATATGATGGAGATTTTTTCACAGGAATTCGAAGTCCCGCAGGAAGGGCTGAGTGCCCGGCGCCTGTTCTGGATGCTGCAGGAGGTGTCCGGCTCGCACAGCCGCAGCATCGGCTACGGGGAGGACGACATGCGCGCGCTCGGCGTCATGTGGGTGGTCGTCCGCTACGGCGTGACGGCGGAGCGCTGGCCCCGGGCCGGTGAGCGCGTGCGTGCGGAGACCTGGCCCGGGCAGACCCGCCACGGCATGTGCCCGCGCTTTTACCGCCTGCGCGGCGAGAGCGGGAGCGTGATCCTCTCCGGAAGCTCGCTTTGGGCGGTCGTCGACCGGGAGACCCGGCAGATGGTCGTGCCGCACGAGCGGGGCGTCGATATCGAGCCGCAGCACGTGGAGGGCGAGGCGAAGCTGCCGGCCACGATCCGGAGGCCCGCGACCGACCGGGAGACGGACTTCACCGTACCGGAGGAATACCTCGACGGCAACGGCCACATGAACAACACCTGCTATTTCGACCTTGCGGAGCAGTGCACCGGCCTGAACGCCGCCCGGAGCGGCCTGCGAGAGGTGCAGGCCGAGTATCTAAACGAGGCGCTTCTCGGAGAGCGGATGCGCGTCCTGTGGGGAAGCGACGGCGACTGGTACACGGTCGTGGGCGAGGCTGACGCGGGGCACGTTTTTCGCATGAGGCTGCGCTGCGCGCAGGAGAATCGATAAGCAAAAAACCGTGTGCTCCGAGGAGCACACGGTTTTTGTTCAGCCGTGAATAGAGGATCAAACGCTCTCGAACTCGGTGACGATCTCCGCCTCGGGCGCCTTGGTGAGCAGGCTCACCACCACGATGGCGATGCAGGCCACGATGAAGGCCGGCAACAGCTCGTAGATGTTCCACGCGCCGCCCAGAGGACGGACCGCGTACTTCCATACGAAGATCATCACGCCGCCTGCCAGCATGCCGGCGATGGCGCCGTACTTGTTGCAGCGCTTCCAGAACAGGGAGAAGAGCATCAGCGGGCCGAAGGCTGCGCCGAAGCCGGCCCAGGCGAAGGAGACGATACCGAAGACGGAGCTGTTGGGATCGCGCGCCATGAGCACGCCCAGAATGGCGACGCCCAGAACGGCGATACGGGCGATGGTCATCTCCTGCTTGTTGTTGAGATTAACGCGGAAAACGCCGCGCAGGATGTTGTGCGAGATACCGGATGCGGCGGCCAGAAGCTGCGCGTCGGCGGTGGACATGGTGGAGGACAGGATGCCCGCCAAGACAAGGCCCGCGATCAGCGCGGGGATCACGCCGGACTGGCTCAGCAGAGCGGCGATGCGCACCAGGATAGCCTCGGCCGCGGAGTTGCTCTCAAAGGTGAGGATGGCGCCGGCGCGGCTCATGGCGAAGCCGACAAGACCCACGATGATGGCGATCGACATGGAGATCACGACCCAGATCGTGCCGATGCGGCGGGAGATCTTCAGCTTTTCACCGTCGTTGATGGCCATGAAGTGGTTGAGGATGTGGGGCATGCCGAAGTAGCCGAGGCCCCAGGCCAGGGTGGAGCAGATGGTGATAAAGCCGTATTTGCCGGGCGTCGTGGAGAAGATGTCCGTGCTGGAGGTCAGGCTCAGATAGCCGGGGACGGTCCTGGCGTTCGCCACGACGGCACCCCATCCGCCCGCTACGTGGATACCGAACACCAGCACCACGACCAGCGCGATGGTCATCACGATGCTCTGGATCAGACTGGTGACGGAAGCAGCGGTGAACCCGCCCATGGCGCAGTAGGCGACGATGACGGCGGCGCTGATGATCATGGCCGTCATGTAGTTGATGTCGAAGAGGTTGGTGAAGAGCTTTCCGCAGGCGGCAAAGCCGGAGGCTGTGTAGGGCACGAAGAAGACGATGATGACGACGGCGGCGATGCCCTCGATCAGACCGCTGGTATCACGGAACCGGTGAGAGAAGAAATCCGGGATCGTGATCGCGTCGAGCATGGCGGAGTACTTACGCAGGCGCTTGGCGACGATCAGCCAGTTCAGATAAGTACCGACGGCCAGGCCGATGACGGTCCAGGTCGCGTCGGCCAGACCGCAGAAGTACGCCAGACCGGGCACGCCCATCAGCAGCCAGCTGCTCATGTCCGAGGCCTCGGTGCTCATGGCTACGACCACGGGGCCGAGCTTGCGGCCGCCGAGATAGAAGTCGCTGGAGGTCTTGTTTCGTTTGGAATATGCGACGCCGATGGCCAGCATGCCGACCAGATAGATCACGATCGCAATAATGATGAATACGTTTGCAGCAGTCATGGGGATTACCTCTCTTTTCGGGATTGACAAGCGTAATTATACTGGAAAAATCTTGCGGTACAAGAGGAAAACTTCGTCAAAATGCTTGAAATCTGAGAAAAATTTTGTATAATAGAAACAAATATAATTTTACTCATATTTAGATGAAAGAAATTCATGCAAGGAGCAGAGCGCCATGAATCTGACGAAATACGAGGCCTTCACCGAGGTGGTGCGGCAGGGCAGCCTGACCCGTGCCGCGCAGGAGCTGGGATGCACGCAGTCGGCTGTGAGCCACAGCATCGACAGCCTGGAAAAGGAGCTGGGCTTCCCGCTGCTCAAACGCGGCCGCGGCGGCGTACAGCTTACTGCGGAGGGGGAGCGGCTGCTCCCGGCGGTCAACGCCCTGCTGGGCAGCGCTGAGCAGCTCAACCAGACGGCGGCCGCCATTCGCGGGCTCGACGCGGGCACCGTGCGCATCGGAGCCTTCACCTCCGTTGCCGTGCACTGGCTGCCGGCGGTGCTGAAGGAGTTCCAGACGGACTACCCCAAGGTGGACTTTCGCCTGCTCAACGGGGACTACCACGACGTGGAGCAGTGGATCTCCGACGGCAGCATCGATATCGGCTTCGTGAACGTGCCCTGCGCGCTGGACTGTGAGGTCATCCCGCTGATGGAGGACAGGCTGCTGGCCATCCTGCCGGAGAACAGCCGCTTCGCGAGTTACCCGCGCTTTCCGCTGGTCGAATGTGAGACGGAGCCGTTCATCAGCCTCCTGCAGAGCTCGGACCATGACGCACGGCGCGCGCTGGAAGCAGCGGGCGTAAAGCCGAACGTGCGCTTTTATACGAAGGACGATTACGCCATCATCGCCATGGTGGAGCAGGGCCTGGGCATGAGCATCATGCCGGAGCTGCTGCTCAAGGGACGCAACGACCGCCTGCTCACGCTGCCGCTCGTGCCGGAGGCCAAGCGCGTGATCGGCATCGCCATCGCCGCGGGCGGCAAGGCGGGCCCGGCCACGCGCCGCTTCGCCGATTACGTCATCCGTTACGTGACGGCGATGAAATGATCACGGCGCGCAGGAGAACGTTTTATCCAAAATACCATAAGACGGTGCGTATTTTCGTCGAAATGACGGGAAAGAAATCCGGCTAATCATTTGACTAAAACTCAGGCAGCGGTTACAATATATTTGCATCAAAGTATGTGACCAAATTAACAACGAGGTGTAGAGATGTACAAAGTAGTGACCAAGCGTTATTTGAACGAGGCCAGGACGATCTGTCTTTTTGAGATCGAGGCGCCGCTGGTGGCCCGGCACGCCCAGGCCGGCCAGTTCGTCATTTTCCGCCTGGATGAACAGGGTGAACGGGTCCCCGTTTCCGTAGCCGGCTACGACCGGGAGAAGGGCACCGTCACCGTTATGGTGCAGGCCGCGGGCCGCACCACCAAGATGCTCCACATGGTGGAGGAGGGGGACTATATCTCCGACTTTGCCGGTCCTCTCGGCAAGGCCACCGAGATGGAGGGCCTCAAAAAGGTCTGCGTGGTCGGCGGCGGCGTGGGCTGCGCCATCGCCTATCCCATTGCCAAGGAGATGCACGAGAGAGGCATCGACGTCACCTTTATCGCGGGCTTCCGCTCGGCGGATATCGTGATCCTGAAGGAGGAGCTGAAGGCCGTCTCCAACAAGCTCGTCATGTGCACCGACGACAGCTCCTACGGCGAGAAGGGCTTCACCACCGTGTTCCTGAAGAACGAGATCGAGGCCAACATCGCCGAGGGCAAGCCGCAGTTTGACCGGGTCATCGCCATCGGCCCGGACATCATGATGAAGTTCCTGGCGGACGTGACCCGGCCCTACGGCATCAGCACCATCATCTCCCTGGATCCCATCATGGTGGACGGTACCGGCATGTGCGGCTGCTGCCGCGTGATCGTGGACGGCGAGACCAAGTTCGCCTGCGTGGACGGGCCGGACTTCGACGCCCACAAGGTGGACTTCGATTCTCTGCTCAAGCGCGCCGCGTTCTATAAGGACGAGCAGGACGAGGCTGCCCAGCATATCTGCAACATCACGGGAGGGAAGCGCAATGGCTAACATGAAAGTCAACATGAGCATGACGAAAAACGAAATGCCCGAGCAGGACCCCGTGGTCCGCGCCGGCAATTTCGAGGAAGTGGCCCTGGGCTACACCGTGGAAGCGGCGGTCAACGAGGCCCAGCGCTGCCTGGACTGCAAGAACGCCCCCTGCCGCACCGGCTGCCCGGTGAGCGTGAAAATCCCCCGCTTCATCGAGAAGGTCCGGGAGAACGACTTTGAGGCCGCCTACGACATCATCACCTCCACCAACTCTCTGCCCGCGGTCTGCGGCCGTGTATGTCCGCAGGAGAAGCAGTGCGAATCGAAGTGCGTCCGCGGCATCAAGGGCGAGCCTGTGGCCATCGGCCGCCTGGAGCGCTTCGTGGCCGACACCCATATGGCCAAGGAGGACAAGCCCGAGCCCGTGGCTCCCGAGTCCAATGGCCACAAGATCGCCGTCATCGGTTCCGGCCCCGCGGGCCTGACCTGCGCGGGCGACCTGCGCAAGCTGGGCTATGACGTGACCATCTTCGAGGCTTTCCACAAGTCCGGCGGCGTGCTGGTCTACGGCATTCCTCAGTTCCGTCTGCCCAAGGAGATCGTGGCGGCGGAGATCGAGAACCTGAAGAAGATGGGTGTCAAGATCGTGAATAACGCCATCATCGGCAAGTCCATGACCGTGGACGAGCTGTTCAGCGACGGCTTCGAGGCCGTGTTTATCGGCTCCGGCGCGGGACTGCCTCAGTTCCTGCATGTGCCCGGCGAGAATCTGCTGGGCGTCTACAGCGCCAACGAGTTCCTGACCCGTGTGAACCTGATGAAGGCCTACCGGGACGACTACGATACGCCCATCAAGCACCCAAAGGTGGTGGCTGTGGTCGGCGGCGGGAACGTGGCCATGGACGCTGCCCGCGTGGCCAAGCGCCTGGGCGCGGAGTACGTGTATATCACCTACCGCCGCGGCATGGACGAGCTGCCCGCCCGCAAGGAAGAGGTGGAGCATGCCGAGGCCGAGGGCATCGAGTTCATGCTGCTGAACAACCCCGCCGCCATCCACGGCGACGAGGAGGGCCGGGTGACCGGCATCGAGCTCATCAAGCAGGAGCTGGGCGAGCCGGACGCCAAGGGCCGCCGCAGCCCCGTGGCGGTGAAAGGCTCCAACTGGATCCTGGACTGCGACGCGGTGATCATCGCCATCGGCACGAGCCCGAACCCGCTGATCCGCTCCACGACGCCTAATCTGGAGACCACCAAAAAGGGCGGCATCCAGGCGGACGACAACGGCGTGACCTCCCGCGAGGGCGTCTTCGCCGGCGGCGACGCGGTCACCGGCGCGGCCACGGTCATCCTGGCCATGGGCGCGGGCAAGACCGGCGCAAAGAGCATCGACGCATATATCAAGAGCAAGAAGTAAAGCGATACGAAAAAGGCAGGGCCCGGGCCCTGCCTTTTTCGCGGCATACGGTACAGGGGCGGCCGGCGGGCCGCCCCTGCGCACTAAGAGGAAAGGGGTGCGTACAGCTCGGGGTGCGGGCTGGCGCAAAAATAAGTATAGGTATAGAGAAAGCCGCGCCGATTGCAGAACTTGGCGTAGACTTCTCCGGTCGCCTCCTGGTGGCTCTGGATCACCACGGCGGGCGTCAGGACCCGCTCGCCGAGCAGCAGGCGCATAGCCGTCTGCGCGCTGACCCGGTTGGGAAAGGTCTCCGTCTGAAAGGCAGCGGTAGCGGCTGCGGGATACTGCCCGTCCTGGTAGACGACGGCGGCGAGACTGTCCGGGTACTCCGGCGAGGCCACGCGGTTGAGCACCACCTCGCCCACGCACATGCGCTGCTCGTCGCTCATATGCAGATCCCCGGCCTCCACGTAGATGAGCCGGGCCAGGAGATACAGATCGTCGAAGGCGATCTTCACCTCGCCGGAGCCCGTCTCGTCGATCCGGTGGTTCCGGGCGTATTCCGCAAGGTGGCCCGCCTCCGTATCGCCGCACATGGCGGCGTCCTCCATCTGCCCGAGATAGTCCGGCTCCGCGGGCTGCTCGTTCAGACTGGCGCAGGCGCTCAGCAACAGGGCAATGGCCAGCAGAGCAAGTGCCGTAAAAACGCGTTTCATGGAATTCGCCTCCCTCCGCGTATCAGTATACGCGCAGGGAGGCGAAAAACTTGTCGGAACGCGCAGGGAAATAGACGGGCAACGGAGAAAATCATGTTTTCTGTTTTCCGGCCGCTTCCCGCAGCCGCTCGAGGTACTCGTAGGGGACGGCCAGCGAGCCGGTGCCCGTGCCCAGTCGGATGTGGGGCTTGGCGCTGCCATGATAATCGCTCCCGCCGGTGGGGAGCAGACCGTATTCCCCGGCCAGCGCGAGCAGATAGGCGCTCTGCTCCGCGGTGTAGCCGGAGTAGAGGCACTCCATGCCCCGCAGACCGGAGGCCATACAGTGCTCGATCAGCCGGCGCAGGCCCGCGTCGTCGAGCTTGTACTGGAAGGGATGCGCGAGCACCGGCACGCCGCCCGCTCTCGCGATGATCTCGATGGAGCGCTCGATGGAGAGGAAGCTGCGCGGCATATAATATTTGCGCCCCTTTTCCACGAAACGGTCGAAAGCGTCCTGCACGTCCGCGGCGAGCCCCAGCTCGACCAGGAAGGCGGCAAAGTGCGGCCGGCCGACGACCTCTCCGTAGCGCCGCTGCATATCCTCGTAGGTGATGGGCAGCCCGTCCGCCGCCATGAGGGCGACCATCTTGCGGTTGCGCGCGTCCCGGTCCCGGATCACCCAGTCGAGCACGGGGCGCAGCACCTCGGACGCAGGGTCCACGAAATAGCCAAGGATGTGCACGGGCCCCTCGTAGCGGGTGCTGATCTCGATCCCGGGCACGACCTCCACGCCGAGCGTTTCGCCCGCGCGTGCGGCCTCGGCGTAGCCGGAGACCGTGTCGTGGTCGGTGACGGCGATGGCGGACAGTCCGCGCTCCAGCGCCAGACGCACGGCGTCCGCGGGAGCGGTGCTGCCGTCGGAGGCGGTCGTGTGCACGTGCAGGTCGATGCGCTTCACCCCGTCACGCTCCTTTTGTGCCGAGGCGCGCGAGCATGCGGCCGTGCGCGGTGCGCTCGGCTTCATCGTCCAGCGGGGCCAGCTCCGCCGTGCCGTACTTTCGCTCCAGCGCGGTCAGCAGGATGTGATCACAGAGCGCTGGGTTCTTCGGCAGAAGGGGACCGTGGCTGTAGGTGCCGAAGACGTTCTTGTAGCGCGCGCCCTCGGTGCCGTCCTCGCCGTTGTTGCCGTATCCGCTGAGCACCTTGCCCAGCGGCGCGACGCCGGCTCCCAGCCAGGTCTTGCCGCTGTGGTTTTCAAAGCCGACCACCACGCTCCCGCCGGACTCCTCACCGCAGCGAAAGCTGTAGTTGCCGATCATGCGCTTCTGAGAGCCGACGGTGTACAGATCCAGCGCGCCGATGAAATCGCAGCGCTGCCCGTCGTAGGTCTCGTAATAGCTGCCGAGCATCTGGTACCCGCCGCAGATCGTGAGGAAGGGAACGCCGTCCTCCACCGCGGCGCGGATCTCGCGGTCCTTGCTGCGGTGCAGATCCTCCAGCAGGACCTGCTGCTCGAAGTCCTGACCGCCGCCGATGAAGACGAGATCGTACCCGGCC
>JAFUUR010000121.1 GCA_017477695.1 Oscillospiraceae bacterium
CCCAGGTGGGGAAGTCGCAATAGTAAACGGCCGAAGGCCCCCAGAGAAAGGCGCGGTGGCGGGTCTTGCCGCCGAAGGGCTCATGCTTTTCTTCATAGCACTTGCGCATGAGCTTGATGACCTTGCGGTCGTTCTTGTTGAAGTGCGGCTCCTGCCCGTTTACGCTCTGCCACTCATACAGACGGTACAGGGTCTCCGCAATGCCGCAGAGGGCGGAATACGGGGTCTTGAAGATCTCCCACTTTTCCAGCTCGATGTTGTTCTGCTCGTTGAGGAGCTTGGCGTATTTGACGAACTCATCCCAATCGTACTTGACGCCGTAATGCTCCTCCACGAAGGCGATGGCAGCCTCCAGCGTGGCGCGGGAATAGGGGATCGCCTCCGGCGCCTGGTGCTGCATGGCCAGGGTGATGGGGAAGTCGGGCTTGTCGATGCGGCGGCGCTGGAACATGGAGGTGGATTCCGAAGCGTTGCAGGGCATGTTCGTTGAGAGCATGACCTTGCCGACCTTCAGGAAAGCGTCGTCCAGAGCAACGCCGGTCTCCGCCGCACAGCGGGAGCACACGTCCGCGGGAAGGCCGAAGGACTCGGCCACGTCGATGTAATAGGGCTCGATATGCTGGTCGATATCGCAGATGATGAATTCCGGCAGCGTCTGCATCGGGAAGGGATACAGGCCCTTGAAGCCCATCAGGAACAGGGGGGAGATGGTCTCGTCGTAGGGGATGATGTTCTCCGTGTCGGGGCCGCCGCCGAAGCGCCCGTCGTTTTTCAGGCCAAAGGCGATCTTCTTCGTCAGGGACTGAACGATGGCGTGCATGTTCATATGGGCGACCTTCAGCTCGGGGCCGCGGTAGCCCTCAAACAGGCGGTCGATAAACATGAAGGTGCCGAGGTAGGAGCCCATCCAGCGGTATTCCCAGAAGCCCTTCAGAATGGGGACGGGGGCGGAGGCCACCATCTGCGCCATGGCGAGCAGGTTGTTGAGCCAGGCGACGTAGTCCACCATGGTGGACTTCACGCCGCGCCACTCGCGCCACTTGGCCACGCCGGTCTTGTCATAGTAGCGGCTGCGCAGACCGCCGGTGCCGTGCTCCGCCTGCCAGAGGGGATCGAAGCGCTCCAGCGCCTTGTCGACGGGAGCGATCATTTTGTCAAGCAATTTCATCTTATTTCCCTCCCTGGATCTGCTTGATCTCAAGCGACTCGATGAAGGCCTGGAAACGGGTGCGCAGCTGGCCTACCGCGCCCAGCGCGTATTCCTTCTCAATGGAGCAGGTCGGGATATGCTGCTCGTTGATGAAGATGTGCGACTTGAGGACCTTCTCGTAGCTCCAGAACTCGCAGAACTTCATGTTCTCGTAGATGATGCCGTCGGCGCCGAACTCGTCGTACAGCCGCCGCACCTCGTTGGTGCGCTGGTCGATCTTGCCGCCGTCCATGAAGCGGGCGCACTGGTTCCAGTGCAGATAGTGGCGGCAGATAGCGTCGAAAGCGGTCTCGTTCGCGTAGATCTCGATCTCTTCCCGGCTGGGGAAGCTGCCGAAGCAGTACCGATCGGCGACGACCATGGCGCCGCAGCTCTCGATCAGCTTGGTGAATTCCGGATCGTCGATCTCGGAACCGACGACGACCACTCTGGCCCGGAAGGGGAATTTCGGCTCCGGCTCGCGGGTCTTGAGCTCCTCGAGCGTCTCCTCCAGATAGGGCAGGATCAGATCATGCGGACAGACCTGGCTCACGAGCTGGATCACGTGGAACTCGTAACCGGTGATGGGCGGGTTGGGCAGCTTGCGGTAATTGCCGATCTCCGTGATCGTGCGGCAAAGGCGGTTGTGCTTTTCGATCGCCTCGCGGATGGCGGCGTCCGAAACGTCGACCCCCAGCTTGTCCCGCAGGGGCTCCAGGACCTTGCCCCGCAGCTGGACCTTGTAATACTCCAGATTGATGTTGTCGCCCTTCATGGGCGGGTCGATCTGGGTGAGGAAGAACTTGTCGTTCTTCACGGGCTTGATGAGGAAGAAGTGCTCCTCCATTCGGTCCATGGTGGCGCAGCATTCCGCACCCAGCAGGGCGTCCAGATAGTTGTAGCCGCCTTCGATGGCGCGCTCCAGGATGGATCTCGCGTAAGGACATGAACGGTTGGTCATATAGTAGCCGGCGATATCCGTGGAAGTACAGCGCGGAGCACGCAGGCGGCTGGAGAAACATCCGGGCAGGTTCAGCAAAACCTCGGGCACGTAGTAACAGTTGTAGCCCAAGGCGTGCAGCCCCTGCGCTTTGGCTTTGTCCACCAGCTCGTTCTGCGCGTCCTGGAGCAGGTTTTCAAAGTAGATCAGATGCTTCAGATCTTTCATGCCGTACACCTCTCTTTCTGTAAAAACTTGACGACACTGCCGAAATGGCAGCTCCTGTCAAAAGAGTAACACGAGGGAGGGAGGACTGTCAAGTTGGCACGGTTAGACAATTCCGGCCGTTTGTAAAAGACAAGTCGCCGAAATTTACCGTGGGTTCATTTTTGCGCACGCTTTGCTCTTGCGCCCGGCAAAGAAAAATGGTAAGCTACAGACAACAGGGAATGCCTGCGCCGGCAGGTCTATACGAAAACGAAAAGGAGTGTGATCATCATGGTCCAAATCATCATGGGTCTGAAAGGATCCGGCAAAACGAAAAGGTTGGTCGATATGGTCCGCGCGGCCGTGAACGAGGAAACGGGCGACGTGGTGTGCATCGAAAAGGAGCGCAAGCTCACCTTTGATATCCCGTATCAGGCGCGGCTGATCGAGGCCGGCAGCTACGATATCGGCAGTTACGAGTTCCTGAAAGGCCTGATCTGCGGCGTGCACGCAGGCAACTATGACATTACCCACTTCTTTATTGATAATTTTTACAAGCTGGTCAACGACAAATCGCCCGACGCGCTGGACGCGTTCATCTCCTGGCTGGATCGGTTCTCCACGGCGGAGAACATCAGCTTCGTGATCAGCATTTCCGCCGACCCCGCGACCGTGTCCGCGTACGCGAGGCAATACATCATCTGAATTTAACGACAGACCGCCCGCACACGTTTCGTGTGCGGGCGGTTTGCCGCTCAGCGGTCCGGGCCGCGCATGAAGCCTGCGAGAAAACGCGCTTCCGCGCGCCTGCGCAGTTCGCGCAGCGCGGCCACAAGGCGGGCGTACAGTGGCCGCGGCATCGCCTCGTCTCCCTTCAAACGGTCTCCACGTTATATAGTATGCGCCGCGGCGGCTCCGCGCGCTTGCCAGATCCTGCGAAAAATGGT
The DNA here is from genome assembly GCA_017477695.1 of Oscillospiraceae bacterium. GTDB lineage: Bacteria > Bacillota > Clostridia > Oscillospirales > Oscillospiraceae > Limivicinus. The sequence continues at coordinate 3,284 of JAFUUR010000121.1, forward strand.
ATGCTTTTCGCAGAAAAAAACACGGACGCGCAGCGCCATGCGGACGCGGTGTGTTCCAGAGAGGTGTGCCATGACGGAAAAACTATACGATCTTGACAGCAGCATCTGCAGCTTCGACGCCCGCGTGACGGGCTGCGCCCCGGCGGGGAAGGGCTGGACCGTCACCCTGGACCGGACGGCCTTCTTTCCGGAGGGCGGCGGCCAGCAGGCCGACACCGGCAGCATCGGCGGCGCGCGCGTGACCGACGTGCAGGAGACAGACGGCGAGATCCTGCACTACACGGACAGGCCGCTGCCGGAAGGGGAGCGCTTCTCCTGCGCACTTGATCGCGAGCAGCGCCGCCGCCGGATGCAGAATCACTCCGGCGAGCACGTGATCTCCGGCCTGATCCACAGCCTCTACGGCTGGGAGAACGTGGGCTTCCACATGGGGGAGAGCTGCATGACGATGGATTACAGCGGCGAATTGTCCTGGGAGGAGCTCATGCGCGTGGAGACGCTGGCCAACGAGGCCGTGCGGGACGATCTGCCCATCCGCGCCTGGTATCCCGCGCCGGAGGAGCTCGCGCAGATGGTCTACCGCAGCAAGCTGGAACTGACGGAGAACGTGCGCATCGTGGAGATCCCTGGGATCGACCGCTGCGCCTGCTGCGCGCCGCACGTCAAGCGCACGGGGGAGATCGGCACGGTCAAGATCCTGACGGCGGAGCGGCACCGCGGCGGCACGAGGATCACCGCGCTGTGCGGGATGGACGCCGCGGAGGATTACCGCCGCCGGCAGGACAGCGTCGCCGCGATCTCCGCGCTGCTGAGCGCGAAGCGGGACGAGGTCGCTCCGGCCGTGGAGCGGCTGCTCGCGGAGCGGGACGCGCTCAAGGAACGGACCGTCAGGCTGAGCGAGGCGCTCGTGAAGCAGCGCGCGGAGAGCACGCCATGCACGCAGGGCAATCTCTGCGTGTTCGACGGAGAGCTGCTCAACGAGGCGGCGCTGCGGGAGCTGGTCAATCTGCTGATGGAGCGCTGCGGCGGCATGGCTGCGGCCTTCTCCGGCAGCGACGAGACGGGCTACCGCTATATCATCGGCAGCCGTAGCGTGGATCTGCGCGCACACGCGAAGGAGATCAACGCTGGGATCGGCGGCAAGGGAGGCGGCTCCTCCGCGATGATCCAGGGCCGGGCGGCCTGCTCCGCGTCTGCGATCAAAAAATACCTGGAAACGGCAATATTCTAGACAATCCCAACTAAAGTGTATAAAATAGTGAAAAAATTTCCGAAAATTTTTGTCGAGTATGACGAAAAGCGAATTGACAATTCTATGACGCTCCTTTATAATAGCGCTTGTGAGAGTAGCCACGCTGCGCCCTGAGTCAGCGCGGCTATAATACAGAGGAAAGAATTTTGGAGGGTTATCCGTGAAAGATCTCAAGCATCTGATCTACTTTGAGAATCTGCTTCAGGAAGCCAACAACGAGCTCGTCCAGCAGGCCAAGGCCGACGGCAAGCGCGCGATTGGTTATACCTGCTACTTCATGCCTGAAGTGCTTCTCGATCTCCCCGGCTGCTTCTCCGTGCGTCTGAGAGCACCGCGCTGCACCTCGCC
>JAFUUR010000021.1 GCA_017477695.1 Oscillospiraceae bacterium
AACACTGCGTTTGCACGCGACATGTACGGCTATGCCCAGGCGAAAGCCATCCTGTTCTTCATCATCCTGGCCTGCGTTTCCCTGATCCAGGTGCGTATCTCCAATAAGAGGGAGGTCGAGATGTAATGAAAATGAAAACGTCCAGGGCCGTGATCCTGATCATTATCGCCATCATCATCGCAGCCTACGTCCTGGTGCCGTTCTTCCTGGTAGTGCTGAACTCCTTCAAGCCCCAGGCGGCGATCGTTTCCAATCCTGTCTCCGCGGCGGGCGCCAGCTTCTCCCAGTTCGTGTCCAACATGACCTCGGTCATCAACAACAAGAACTTCGTTTTCTGGCGTGCGTTCGGCAGCTCCGCACTGGTCACGATCATCTCGCTGTTCCTCCTGGCCGTGTTCGGCGGTATGGCCGCGTGGGTCATCTGCCGCAACAAGACCAAGTGGTCCACCGTGATCTACATGGTGTTCATCTCCTCGATGATCATCCCGTTCCAGGTGGTCATGCTCCCGCTGATCGCCACCTTCCGTGAGGTGGGCCGTTTCGTAGGCCTGTCCATGAACGGCAGCCTGGCCGGCCTGATCTTCGCGTACTGCGGCTTCGGCGGCGCCATGACAGTGTTCATCCTCACCGGCTTCATCAAGGGCATCCCCTATGAGCTGGAGGAGGCCGCCGCGATCGACGGCTGCTCTCCCGAGGGCACCTTCTTCCGCATCATCTTCCCGCTGCTCAAGCCCACGATCGTCACCGTGACGATCCTCAACGGCATGTGGATCTGGAACGACTACCTGCTGCCCTCCATCCTGCTGGGCCAGAGCAATCCGAACAAGACCCTGCCCGTTGCGGTACAGGCCTTCGTCGGCTCGTTTGTGAAATCCTGGGATATGATCCTGACAGCAGCGCTGCTGGCCATGATCCCCATGATCATCATATTCCTGATCGCCCAGAAGCACATCATGGACGGTATGGTTCAGGGCGCTATCAAGTAAGCTCTCTGCAAACAAACGCATGGGGTGCCGTGTTCACGGCACCCCTCGTGCATTTCATTTTTTGGCCGGAAGAGGTGCGTGATGAGGATATTTGACGTGAACGGGCCCTTGATGAGCGCCCTGGGAAAGCTCGCGGACATCGTGATCTGCAACATCCTGTTTTGCCTGTTCTCCCTGCCGGTCATCACCATCGGCGCGTCTCTGACCGCGCTCTTCTCCTGCATGCAGCAGCTTGTCACCGATGAGGAGCGCGACGAGGGGCTGATCTTTCAGAGCTTCTGGCGCGCGTTCCGGCAAAACTTCGGACAGGCCACGCTGCTGTGGCTGGTCTGCCTGCTGGCGATCGCCTTTTTGGGAGCGTATTACTGGGTGATCCGCAGCCTCGGCGGCCCGCTTGCCCGGATCTATCAGGTGACCTTTTACCTGCTGACGCTGGTGTTTCTGTTTGGCTTCCTGTATATTTTCCCGCTGCAGGCGCGCTTTCAGAACCGGGTACGGGATACGCTGCGCAACGCCTGGCTTCTGAGCGTAGCGGCCCTGCCGTGGACGCTTCTGTCTCTGCTGGTCATCGCGGCGGCGGTATATCTGAGCTTTTTCATGGATCCCAACGCCGTGGCCATGGCGGAATATCTCTGGGCCGTGTGCGGTTTCGCGCTCGTCGCTTATCTGGACAGCTTCTTTTTCCGCAAGGCCTTTCAGAAGATCGCGCCGCCGCAAGCAGAGCAGGAGACTGCCGTGGCGGAAGGGGCGCTCTTTACGGATGAGGCACACCGCAAGGACGACCTCATGGTCCAGGAGAGCAGCTACTCCGACCCGAACTGGAACCGCAGGGAGGAACCCAAAACGGTTGAACACGCGAAACGGAGAAAGAGGCGCTGACGCCGAAAAGGCGGATACGCGAAGGCCCCGTCTGCGAGTGATCGCAGGCGGGGCCTTCGCATAGAGCAGGACTGCCGTTATTCGGTTTTCTCTTCGATGACGCCCTGGATACGCACCAGCTCCTTGGCCTCCGGCGTGAGCTGCCCGATGCGCGGGATGCTGCCGACCACGCTGTCCACCAGCCAGTCCATGTGCAGGATCTGCTCCGGGGTCAGCACCTCATTTTCCGCGATGCGCAGCGTGCCGCTCTGATCGCAGACAGGCCCGTCGAAGGGGCGGAACCAGCCGCCGATGATATCCTGCCGCAGATGCTCGACCAGGCGGACCGTCTGCGGCGCGAGCTCCGGGCAGAGGCTTACGTCCACCGCGCCGCTGGCGAGCCCCCACCAGTAGTTGATGGTCTGTCCCGCTTCACTCGTGCTGTTGAGCTGGGCCCAGGAGCCGTCCAGGACGGACTGGATGATGCGCGTATAAAAACTGCCCCAGTTCCAGTATGAGAAGGCGACGTTGTCCCACTGACTGCCGTTTACGAGAAACAGGCCCTTCTCCCGCGTCCGGCACTCCGGCGGGATGCTGTCGTAGCCCGAGATAGCCGTCACCTCGCAGCGGGAAAAGCCCTCGTCGATATCCGTGCCGGGTATCGTTGACCATTGGAGATAGATCTTCGCCCGGGGATTGACCATCCGGGCGCCCAGCGCAAAGGCGTTGACGGAGGCCGGCATGCTGTAGACGGGGTAATCGCAGACATAGCCGATGTGCCCGTTTTCGCTCATGGCCCCGGCGATCACGCCGGTCAAAAATTTAGCTTCATACATCCGGCCGTAATAGCAGCGGAGAATGGGGTGGCTCACGTTCAGCGAGCAGTTGAGGAATTTGATGCCGGGGTAGGCGCCCGCCGCCGTCAGGGTGGGAGCGAGCAGACGCGGCGTAGTGGTGAAGACCATATCGTACCCGTCCTCCGCAAGCGCGCGGACCGTATCCTCGAAGCTCTTTTCCAGCATGTTGAAGACGCTGACCGTTTCCACCCGGTCGCCCAGAGCCTGCTGCGCGGCGGCGCGCCCCTTCTCATGGTCGTAGGTCCAGAAGGAGCTTGCCGGATCCTTGTCATGCAGGAAGGCGGCCTTCAGACTGCGCAGCGGCGGGTGGACCAGGCGGCTGATGATGCCGCGCGGCTGCCCGGCCGCATCCGTCGTCATCAGCACGGGGCTGCTTGCGTTCTCCATGCTTCTGAGCTCCGGGCCGATGACCGCGAGATCGTTCTTCAGCTCCGTCGGCGTGCGCTGTTGGAGATGCGCGCTGCCGAAGACCTGCAGATAGCGCAGCAGAGCCTCGTCCTGCGTGAGGGAACGGCTGAGCCCGGAGGCCGCAAAGGCCTTGCGGAAGCGGAGCACGCCGGAGAAAAAGCTGCGCTGCCGGTCCTCGTCCCAGGGCGTGCGGTCCTCTCCGCACAGGAGGGACAGCAATTGCGCGTAGCATCCCGGCTTGCGGAGCTGGACGTAATTTGCACGGGTGACTTTATAGAAATCCAGGAATTCGTAATAGGCAACGATCTCCGGATCCTCGCTTCGCGCGGGCAGGATGCGGCGCACCTGGGCGCGCACGGTCCCCGCGCCGAAATAGCGCAGGACGGACAGCCGCTTGTGCCCTTCGACGACGTAGAAGCGGTTGAGATACTCAATGGCGGTGATCGGCTCCCGGATACCTTCTTTTACGTGGGAGGCCGCGAGCGCGGACCACTTCGCGGAGAATTCGCTGCCGTCTTCAAGCAGCGGATAGAAGGACGCGGAGAAGGCTTCTCGCCGTGCGGCGGTACGGGTGCCCACGACCTGCTCGATATCGATCCGCACCGTGCCGAGGTCGGTCTCGGGCAGACCGTTGAGATGGGGCACGAGCTGCTCCAGGGCGGGCAGATAGGGATCCTCGTGCCGGGCGGTACGAGCTTTGACCTCTTTCAGGCCGAGCTTGCGGGCGAGCTGATAGGTGGTTTCGGCCATGGCAAGGCTCCTTTCGGCGGGATATGTTCATTATAATTATACCACAGCCGCGCTGCGCGCGGCAAGAGCGAAAGAAAAAGGTCAAAAAATTATCCTTTTATCAAAAAAATAGGCTTGCGCGCGGCGCACGGAAATGGTATCCTGTAGGCAGTAAAGCGACAATACAAAACTCTCAGGAGGAAATGATATGGCTTCCATCAGCTTCAGAAACGTCACCAAAATCTATGACGGTGCGGATAAGCCCGTCGTCCCCAACCTCAACCTGGAGATCAACGACAAGGAGTTCATCATTCTGGTCGGCCCCTCCGGCTGCGGCAAATCCACCACCCTGCGTATGATCGCGGGTCTGGAGTCCATCTCCAGCGGCGAGCTGTACATCGGCGACAGGCTCGTCAACAAGGTCCCCCCGAAAGACCGTGATATCGCCATGGTGTTCCAGAACTACGCGCTGTATCCCCACATGAGCGTGTACAAGAACATCGCCTTCGGCCTGACCCTGCGCAACGTCCCGAAGGATGAGATCGACCGCCGCGTCCACGAGGCCGCCAAGATCCTTGACCTGGAGCACCTGCTCGAGCGCAAGCCGAAGGCGCTCTCCGGCGGCCAGCGTCAGCGCGTCGCCCTGGGCCGCGCCATGGTGCGCAACCCGGCCGTCTTCCTGCTGGACGAGCCTTTGAGCAACCTGGATGCGAAGCTGCGTACCTCCATGCGCAGTGAGATCGCCCGCCTGCACCGCCGCCTGGACACCACCTTCGTCTACGTCACGCACGACCAGACCGAGGCCATGACCATGGGCGACCGCATCGTCGTCATGAAGGACGGTCTGATCCAGCAGTTCGATACGCCGAAGGTGCTGTACGACACGCCGGTCAACCTCTTCGTCGCCGGCTTCATCGGCTCCCCGCAGATGAACTTCCTGGACGTTGCCATCCTCAAGGAGGGCGACAAGCTCATCGCCCAGCTCGGTGAGGACAAGCTGGAGATCCCGGCTGCCAAGCGCGAGGCGCTGGAGCCCTACGTCGGCAAAACGGTCATCCTCGGCGTCCGTCCGGAGAACTTCCTCTCCTTCGACAAGCTCACCGACGCAAACGGCATCTCGGCCCGGCTCGACTTCTGCGAGCTGCTTGGCGCGGAGACCAACCTCTACCTGTTCGTCAACGACCAGAAGGTCATCGTCCGCATCCCCTCCACCGAGGAGAACCCAACCGAGGAGTTCATCAAGGTGCCGGTGGATATGGATCGGGCGCACTTCTTCGACAAAGAGACGGAACTGGCCATCTGCCACTGATGCAGGCATCTCAGCAGAAAGCCGACAAACCGCTGTCCTTGGAAGCTCCGGGAGATCTTCTCTCGGGGCTTCTGGGCGTTTCGGCGGCGGGGACGCTGGCCGTGCCCGCGGGGAGCGTGCGCGCGCTGACCGTGGAATACGGCGAGTGGTGCGTGGCGGCGCCCCTGTCCGGCAGGCTGCGCCTCTCCTGGGCTGACCGCGCCTGGGCCCTGGAGGAACGGCAGGCCGCCGTCATTCATGGGGCGGAGGCGCTCTCCCTGCTCGCGGCGGAGGCGTGTGAGTTGGGGGTCCTTATCCTTCGCGGCACGACGGCCGACGCCGTGCTGGAGTGCTGTCGGCGCGAAGGCGGTCTGTTTTTTGAAAACGGCGGCCTCGCCGTTGAGCGCATGCTGCGGCAGCTCTCCGCACGGCAGCCGCACGAGGTCCCGGCGAAGGAGGCCTCGGAGCATGCCTACCGGCTCCTGATGGCGCTCTACGGCAGCGCGAGCGCCGGGCCGGAGAACGGGAAAAAGGTGCCGCTGGTCGTGGAGGCCGCGCTCGGCATCCTGCACAGGGAGTTTGCTTTTCTTGACAGCATCGCCGAGCTTGCCGAGCGGCTGGAGGTCAGCCAGGAATACCTCACGCGCAGTTTCTGCCGCTATATCGGCATCACGCCCGGGAAGTATCTTACGCAGGTGAGGATCGAGAACGCCAAACTCCTGCTCCGACAGGGGAGACACTCCGTCCAATTCGTGTCTGACGCCTGCGGCTTTTCCAACAGCAATTACTTTGCCCGCGTTTTCCGCAGCAGCACGGGGATGAATCCCCGGGACTACGCCCGCCGGGAGGGGAGCCTCCCGCAGCCGCGGCAGGCGCAGGAGGACGCGCTCTACGTGCTTTGAGCGCACAGGCAGACGAAGGCCCCGCACCGTTCCGGTGCGGGGCCTCCGCCATTTTTGCCATATCTGTATTGCTGTGAGCATCGGGCGATGAGAGCGGGCAAGCCCTGCTCTGGGGCGTTATACGAATGCACATGGCGGGCGGCCGCTTTGCCGCGTCCGCATCAGGAAAGTGTGAGCGTCTGCCCGTCGGCGATGATAGCGATCGGCTCTCCGCTGAGCAGTCGGTAGCTTGCGCCCTCCGCGCCGACGCGCACCTCGATCGTTCTGCCGCGGAAGCGCACGCGGAACGCGTACCCCTTCCACTGGGGCGGGCACACGGGAGCGAAGCAGAGCGTGCCGTCCCGGCAGCGCATGCCGCCGAAGCCCTTGGTCATACAGTTCCACGCGCCGGCCATGTTGGCCATGTGCAGACCGTCCTTCGTGTTATGGTGCATATCGTCCAGATCCAGCCGCGCGCAGGACATGAAGTAGCGGTAGGCCGTATCCGTTTCGCCGATCTCATTTGCCAGGATCGAGAAGACCGCCATGGAAAGGCTGGAATCGTGGGTCGTGACGCTGTCGTAAAAGGCGAAGTTCTTTTTCTTCTCTTCGAGCGAGTAGCGCTCGCCGAAGAGAGTCATCGCGAGGATCAGATCGGCCTGCTTGCAGATCCTGTGGCGGTAGATCGTCAGCCCGTGGTAGTGCATCAGCAGCGGGCGCATCTCCGCCGGAATGCTGTCGAGCGGCCACGGCTTGCGCTCGAGAAAACCGTCGTCCTGCGGGTAGATCCCGTCCCTCGCGGGAGGATAATACATCCGTTCGGCGGCGACGAGCCAGTCATCCGCCTCGGACGGCGCATAATCCAGCGCAGCACAGAGACGCACGTAGTCCTCCGGGCGCCGATTCTTGATCAGCGCCATGACGGCCGCCGCACTGCGGAAGTTTTCCTCCGCGACGGCGTTGGTGTAGACGTTGTTGTCCACCATGACGTTATACTCGTCGGGCCCGGTCACACAGTTGAGCACGAAGCGCCCGCCCTTTGCCTCACTGAAAAAGCCGAGATCGTAGAAGAGCCGTGCGGTCTCAACCAGGATCTCCGCTCCGTATGCGGCCAGAAAGTCCAGATCCTCCGTAACGAGGAAGTAGTCGCGTACGGCGAGCGCGATATCGCCGTCGATATGATACTGTGCAGACCCGGCAGGGAAGTAGGCGCTGCATTCCTCACCGTCGATCGTGCGCCAGGGGAAGAGCGCACCGCGCGGGTGACCCATCACGCGCGCCCGCGCGCGAGCCTTCGGCAGACTCGCGTAGCGGTATTCGAGCAGCCTGCGGGCCAACTGCGGCTCCGTGTACAGGAACACGGGCAGGATGTAAGCCTCCGTATCCCAGAAGGTGTGGCCCTCGTAGCCCTCGCCGGTCAGTCCCTTGGCGGCGATGTTGCGCTTCCCGTCGCGTCCGGCGGACTGGATGAGGTGGAAGAGGTTGAAGCGAAGCCCCTGCAGCAGCGCGTCGTCACCGTCGATCTCCATACCGGCGCCCTCCCAGAAAGCGTCCAGATACGCGCGCTGCTCGGCGGCAAGCGTGTCGAAATCCGGCGCGGCGCGGCAGCCGTCCACCGCCTGCGGCAGGGCGTCCGCTTCTCCCGCGCGGGAGACGGTGTAGCAGATGCTCTTTTCCAGGAGCAGCTCGTCCCCGGCCTCCAGCTCCCGTGTCGCCACCCAGGTGACGGCGTCCGCGCCGCACCTGGTGGAGAACGGAAGGCTGCAGCGGTGTTCCACGGCGCAGTTGATGGTAAAGCCCGTGTTCTTCGTGTGCTGCTGCATGGTCAGGACGGGGCCCTGTGCGCCGCACGATACGGTCAGCAGCCGCCGGTCCTTCCCGGCTGCGTTGCGCGGGTCGTTCGGATCGCCTGCCGCGATAACGGCAGGGGAGAGATCGCTCACCACGGAGACGGCGCAGGCGCCGGACAGACAGCGCACGCGCAGCCGCACGGCGGCGAGCTCCTGATGGGTAAGACTGACCAGCCGCTCGATCTCCACATCGAGCGAGCTGCCGCTGAGCGTGTGCCACAGGAAACGGCGACGCAGCGTGCCCGCGCGCATATCCAGCGTGCGGCTGTGCGCCATCACGACGCAGAGCCCCAGATCCAGCGCCTCCTCGTCCGCGACCAGCAGAAGGCTTTTCGCGTCCATGACGTTGCAGATCGTCTCGTGGTTTTTGGCGTAGCCGTAGGCCGCCTCGCCGTAGGTGATGGGCTCGGAATCGAACACGCCGTTGAGGAAGGTCCCCTCGATGGTATTGGCCCCGGCGGCCTCGCGTTCCTCAAGATTGCCGCGCATGCCGATGAAGCCGTTGGCCAGCGCGAAGACGGATTCGCTCTCGCGCAGCTTTTCCGGGGAAAAGCCCGCCTCGACGATCGCCCAGGGATCGATGGAATACGGATGTTTCATGTCGTTCCTCCTCTTCCTTCAGCCCACGCAGCCGAGCAGGTCGCTGAAGCGCGTGAGCGTGTAGGTGGCCAGCCCGCAGTTGACGGCGTCCCCGATCGCGGCGGAATCCATCCCCGCGGCGCGGGCCGCCTCGATCCCGGCGGCGGCGTCTTCCACCACGAGGCATACTTCAGGCGCGAGGCCCAAAAACTGCGCCGCTTTCTGGAAGACCTCGGGGTCGGGCTTGGATCGGGTGGTATTCGTCCCGTCGGAGATCTTGTCGAAATAATCGCCGAGGCCGATCTGCTGCAGGATGAATTTCGCGTTCTTGCTGGACGAGCCGATCGCAAGCAGCAGCCCGCGCGCCCGCAGCGCGTCAAGCGTCTGCCTGACCTCGGGAGCGAGATCGGCGGGGGACATCTGCCGCAGCAGCTCCCGATACAGCTCGTTTTTCTCCGTGGCGGCCGCCTCTTTTTCCGCGGCGCTGAGCGTGCCGTCGTAGCGTTCGAGTACGATGTCGAGGCTGGCCATCCGGGAGATCCCGCGCAGGCGATTGTTGATCTGCTCGTCAAAGTAGACGCCGAGACGGTCCGCCAGGGCCTTCCAGGCGAGATAATGATACCGGTCGGTGGAGCAGATCACACCGTCCAGATCGAAAATGATCCCCTGATATTTCATGTCGTTTCCTCATTCGTCCGGCCGCCGGGATATGCGGCCTGTGATACGCGCACTCATATTAGCGTAGTTGTCCGGCAAAGTCAAATAAATAAAAACTCTTTTCATTTGCAGACGACTGTGATATGATTTTATAAAATCTTTTTCAAACGACAGGAGGCTGCCCTTATGCTGTACGAACCTATCCGGATCGGCCGTATCGAACTGAAAAACCGGCTGGTCATGCCGCCCATGCAGTCCAACACCAGCCGTCGCGGCCACGTGACGGACGCGCTGCTGCAGCACTACCGCGAGCGGGCGCTGCACGCTGCTCCGGGACTGATCGTCACCGAGCACTGCTGCGTCACGGAGGCGGGTCGCGCCGACAAGGGGCAGCTCTCCATCGCGGAAGACGCGCTGATCGAGGAGCACCGTCTGCTCACTGAGACCGTGCATGAGGCGGGCAGCAGGATCATTGCCCAGCTCAACCACGGCGGCAGCGGCGCCGAGCCCTTCGACGGGGGAGAGCTCGTCTCCGCGAGCGCCGTGCCCAATCTGCGAAAAAAGCTGGGCAGGACGCCGCGCCCGCTGACCGTGGAGGAGATCCTCGCCCTGGAGGAGCGCTATGCCGAGGCGGCGGTGCGCGCCGTGAAGGCGGGCTACGACGGGGTGGAGATCCACTGTGCGCACGGGTATCTGCTCAATCAGTTCTACTCGCCGCTGACCAACCGGCGTGATGACGCGTACGGCTCCGCGAGCGTCATGGACCGCTGCCGCTTCCTGCTCGAGACCATGGCAAAGGTGCGCGCGGCGATCGGAGAGGAGCCCGTCATGGCCGTACGCCTGGGCGGCGCGGATTATATGCCAGGCGGTTCTACGGAGGAGGACGCGGCCGCGGCAGCCCGCCTGATCGAGGCGGCGGGCGCGGATCTGCTGGACGTCTCCGGCGGCATGTGCGGCTACGTGGTCAGGGACCGCGGCGGCGCGGGCTACTTCGGCACTATGACGGAGAAGATCAAGGCCGCGGTCGCGCTCCCGGTCGTGCTGACGGGCGGCGTGACGACTCCGGCGGAGGCGGAGCGGCTGCTGGCTGACGGCAAGGCCGACCTCATCGGCGTTGGCCGCGCCCTGCTGAAGGACGCCCATTGGGGCGAAGCAGAACGCGCGTGAGGCACGCCGGGGCAGAACACGTAAAAAACGGCTGTCACAGGATACCCTGTGACAGCCGTTTTACTGTTGTACTTCCGAGCGCTTACGCGTTCGCGATCATGTCGGCGCAGACCTGACCGAGGATCTTGACGCCCTTTTCAATGGCCTCATCCGTGCTGTTGGAGTAGTTGACGCGGAAGGTGCGCACGTTGCGCTGCGTCTCGTAGAACGGGTCGCCCGGGCAGATCGCCACGCCCTGCTCCAGGCCCTTGCGGTAGAGATCCACCGCGGTGATGCCCTCGGGCAGCGTGACCCACAGGAACATGCCGCCCTGGGTCGGGGTGAACTCCACACCCGCGGGCAGGTACTTGCGCAGGCAGTCCATCATGAACTCCGCCTTGGCCTTGTAGAGGACCTTGGTCTTCTCGATGTGCGCGTCGACGTCGTTGTCGGCGAGGTACTGGGCCAGGACCATCTGGCTGAAGATGTTGGTGTGCAGGTCGGCGGTCGCCTTGTAGCTGAGGAGCTTGGCGCGCAGCTCGGGGTTGCGCACGCAGATCCAGCCGATGCGCATGCCCGGGGTGATGATCTTGGAGAAGGTGCCCAGCATGCAGCACTGCTCGCCCAGGTCGGCGCCGAAGCTGTCGGTCGCCTTGCCGGCGAAGCGCAGCTCGCGGTAGGGGTTGTCCTCAAGGACCATGATGTTGCTGGCCTTGAAGATCTCTACGACCTTGTCGTGCACTTCCTGCGAGTAGCTCAGGCCGGTGGGGTTCTGGAAGTTGGGGATGATGTAGGCGAACTTGGCTTCGGGATGGGCCTTCACGGTCTCGGCGAGCTGGTCACAGTCGATACCGTCGGCATTGATGGTGACGGGCAGCACCTTCGGGTCGAACACGTGGAAGGACTGCAGCGCGACCAGATAGGTCGGATCCTCGACGATGACCTCGTCGCCCGGATCGAGCATCGCGGCGCCGATCATGGCCAGCGCCTGCTGGGAGCCGTTGGTGATGATGATATCGTCAGCCTGCACGCCGTAGACGCCCATGGTCTCGTAACGCTTGGCGACCCACTGACGCAGAGCGGGCCAGCCGGCGGTGGAGCTGTACTGCAACGCTACGACGCCGTTCTCCTCCAGGACCTTCTGCGTGGCGGCTTCCATCTCGGGGATGGGGAAGGACACGGGGTTCGGCAGGCCGCCGGCAAAGGAGATGATGTCGGGGGAAGCGGCAGCCGCCAGGATGCTGGCGGTGAACTCGCCCTGGAAGTCAGGCTTCGTGATCATTTTGGACAGTTTGAATTGCATGGTGTTTGCTCCTTTCAGCTCGATCTCTATAGTTTTATGGTCAACACGGGGCGCCGTCGAAACCGACGGTATATCCGTCGCCGGCCCGCGCACCATTGGAAAGACGGAGAGCCAATCCGCCCGCAGGTCGCGTAATGGTATGTATTTTAATACGCCGGCTACCCGCTGTCAATAGCTGTAAAACCGTCCGGGAGCGGCTTTTTTCAAAAAATATGCATAAGCTCGCGGCGGATGAAAAGGACGCGTCAGCCCTTCTCCACCACTGCGCGCGCAAAGCTCTGATACGAATAATCCGCGGACTCCTTAATGCCCGCCTTGTCAAAGAAACAATTGGGGATCTCGCCGAGCTTCAGGTTTTTGACGATGCAGGGCGAGCAGCCCCGGTCGTGCTTGCTGGGGTGGAAGGGGCACTGCAGATCCCCGCAGGTGCAGAACGGACTCAAATCGGACATAGTGCGTACTCGCTTTCTATAAATAATACTCGATTCCCGCAAGAGGTTGCGCTATGCGGCAAGGCGAGCCCGCCGCTTCTGCGTGCAGGAGAGGCACAGGCGACAAAGCGGGAGCAGGTACAGGTAGCAGGCAAACGGCACCGCGGTGACCGGAGCGCCCGCCGCGGCGAGCGGCACGCCGCAGGCGATCGACCACGGGACCAGCCCGGCAATGACGATGGCCGTATCCTCCAGGTCGAGCGCGAGCGAGGCGCGCTCGCGCTCCGGCTGTGCACAGAGCTGCTCGGTCAGCATGACGGCCAGCGTCTGGTTGCAGGCGATCATGCACGCGGGGATGGAAGTGCAGAGCGCGGCGCAGAAGGGCGTCGTTCGCGCGGCAAGCTTTGCAACGCCGTGCTTGGCGCCGTCCAGCAGCCCCGTCCGCTCGAAGATGCCGGCGTAAGACGAGGAGAGGCACACGATCCCGCCGACCTTCAGCATGGATACGATCCCGCCGCCATCCGTCATGGCGGCCACGGCCGGGTCGGACGCGGCAAAGCCGAAGAGCGCCGCGCGCAGCAGCGCCGCCGGGGTGTTGTGCTGCAGCCACAGGCACAGCGGCACGGCGCAAAGGATGCTCGCCAGCATGGTGATCTTCACGTTCACGCGCAGAGCGGCGAGCAGGAGGATGACCGCGGCGGGTAGCAGAGCCGCCCAGTGTAGGGTAAATTCCCGCCCGAACAGCGCGCGCAGGTCGAGGAGCTCACCGTCTTGCGCGGCCGTGATCCCAAGCAGCGCATAGATCCCGCAGGCGAGCAGAAAGGGGAGGAGCGCCGAGCGCAGCATCCGCTGGATGTTGTCGAAGATGTTCGTCCCGGTCAGCTCGGCCACCAGCAGCGCACTGGTGGAGACGGGCGAGCAGCGGTCGCCGAAGTATACGCCGGACAGCACGGCCCCGCCGATCAGTCTCGCGTCGACGCCGAGTGCAGCGCCCATCGACGCGCAGATCGCGCCGACCGTCGCGGCCGTGCCGAAGGAGGTCCCCGTCAGAACGGAGACGCCGCAGTTGATCAGAAAAGCGGTCAGGAGGAACACGGACGGCCGGATCAGCGTCGAGGCGCCGCAGACGATCACGGGGATCGTCCCGGCCGCGCGCCACAGGGCCGTGAGGACGCCGATCAGCAAAAAGGTGATCAGGATATTTTTCGCCCGCTTGACGCCGTCCAGGGCAACGCGCACAAGCTCGCTCCACGGCACCTGCCTGTGCCGGCCGTACAGCAGGAACACGAGCAGACCGAAGGCGAGCGCGTACAGGATCGAAGCGTCGAGCGCGAGACACGCAAGGAGCGCCGCGCAGAACAGACCGAGCGTCAGCCATTCCATATCAAACCGCCTCCTTGACCCGTATCATATCATCGCGTGCGGCATTTGTAAACGGAGTTCGTGTGTGACCCCGGGCCGGTGCATGGACAAACGGTTCTGCGGTGAAAACGAACGCTCGCTTTGCTGCCCGATGCACACGACGAATACGGCCCGGAATAGTGAAAGCCCGCCGGCAGGCGGGCTTTCGTTCGGTTCGGCGCGCAGCGCGTCCGCTTATTTCAGCAGCGCGAGCACCGTGTCGCCGTGGCGGGTCTCGTCGTTCATCACGCTTTCCACCTCCGGAAAGTCGCCTACGATGTGGGCGTATTTTTCGGCGGCGGAATACTCGTTTTTCGCGATGATCGGGTAGAGCCGTTCCTTGCCGATCGCCACGTAGAGCAGCGGCACCATGACGGCTTTTGTGTTTTTCGGCTTGAGAACGGTCTGCGTGTGCGCGTGGAAGACCGA
>JAFUUR010000122.1 GCA_017477695.1 Oscillospiraceae bacterium
AACGCCTCTCTGAATTCGTCCAGCACGGTCCCCGCGAACAGAGGCTTTGCGAGGAAAGCGTCGACGCCGGCCTGCCTTGCTTCCTCTTCGATATCGTCCCAACTGTACGAGGTCAAAATGATGACGGGAGTCTCGTCGCCGATAGTCTCGCGGATCTGGCGGGCCGTCTCCACGCCGTCAAGATCCGGCATTTTCCAGTCCACCAGGATCAGATTATACGGCTCCCGTCTGGCATGGCGCAGCCTGACCATCTCCACACCGTCCGTCCCGGAGAGCGCCGTCTCACAGTTTATGCCGACCTGCCCCAGAATGACCTGCGCATGCTCGCAGGCGATCGGGTCGTCGTCGATCACCAGAACGCACATCTCCTGCGGATCGACGGCGATCTTTTCTCCCTCGTCTCTGCGGTCCGCCCGCAGCAGCGTGATCGTCACGGTAAAGGTCGTGCCTTTCCCCTTCTCACTGTCGACTTCGATGTGTCCGTTCATCAGCTCCACGATGCTCTTAGTGATCGGCATGCCGAGTCCCGTGCTGCCGTAGCGGTTGGTGGCTGACGAATCCTCCTGACTGAAAGCGTCGAAGATCTTGGGGAGGTACTCTTTGCTCATGCCAATGCCCGTATCGCGAAAGACAAAGCGCAACGTAGACTTTCCGCTGAAGCGGGCGACCTCCTCCACGGTGAAGACGACCTTCCCTCCCTCGGGCGTGAACTTGACGGCGTTGCCCAGAATGTTGATCATCACCTGGCGCAGCTTCATATCGTCACCGATATAAGAATCATCCAGGTTCCCGATCACGTGGCAATCGTACTGCAGGCCCTTGTCGCGGCACTGCCCGTTGATGATCGTGTTCACTTGGGCCAGTGTCTTGGCAAACGAGAACTCTTCGCTCTTGATGACCATCCGGCCGGACTCGATGCGGCTCATATCCAGGATGTCGTTGATGATGCCAAGCAGGTGGCGGGCAGACGCGCCGATCTTCTCCAGGTAGTCCCGTGTCGTGTCTGAGATCGACGGATCGTTGAGCGCGATACTGTCGAGGCCGATGATGGCGTTCATTGGTGTGCGGATCTCGTGGCTCATGTTGGAGAGGAACGCCGTCTTGGCTTTGTTGGCGTCCTCTGCGGCAGTCAGCGCCTCGGCCAAGGTCTGGTTCTTTGCCAGGGCCTCGCGCATTTCCACGTCGATCACAGTGAGTCCAAGACCGATCGCGTGTACCCGGTGATCCGTCCGCTCCTCTTTGTGGCGCACACCTGCCACGCGGATCATCTCGTAGTATTCTTTGCCCTCTCGTCTGGCAAGATAACGGTAGGCAAGGATCGGCTCTCTCTCCAGCCCGACACGGATGTTTTCCGGATCGATAAAGCGGAGAAAGCCCTCCCGGTAGCTTTCCGCAACGACGTTCTCCGCATACCATTGAAATCTCTCATGATACGGGAACGGGACGCCCTCCTGCGTCTGCTCGCTGTCTTCGGGATCTGCGCGGTAACAGATCCCCTCGTTCTTATTCAGATCCACGTAGTATACGATGCGGTAGTCCGAGGCCAGCGCGGTGATCATCTGATCCTGCTGCGTCCGCTGCTTCTCCTCTTCAAGCAGCTTCTCCTGCAGGGAAAGCCGTTGCTCAAGCGCCTGCTGCTTAACGCGGTTTTCTGCATCCGCCGTCTCCCTCTCCAGCGTAAGCTGCGCGTTGCGTCTGGTCTGCAGGACGACGTAGGCGAAGACGATCAGCAGGATGACCACCGTCAAGGCAGACTGAATGACGCTTCTTGTGATCACGCCGCCGGAGATCGTGCTGATCTCGTCGCTGATCACGCTCTCCCGGATCAGATAAGTCAAGAGCCAATCCGTCCCCTCCACGGGAACGTATGCCAGCATCTCCTTGATACCGTTGTACGTAAAGGAGACTTCGCCCCGCGTACCGGACTGAAAGTCCGTAAGAAAAGTATCGTACGAGTAGCCTTCTTCATACTCCGCGCTCTGCATGGCGTCAAGCAGGTTATCCTCTTGCGCCAAACCGCCGAGGACCGTGTTGCTCAGGGCAACGCCCGTTGCGGTGTAGATGTTGCAGAAGGTCGCTCCGCTCTCCTGCGATTTCATGGAAACGCCGGAGAGCATCTCCTCCATATCTATCTCCATAAAGCAGACGCTGAAGTGCCGCCCCTGGGACGTGAGATCCACCGGCAGGGCGATGATGACTTTCTTATCCTCGGTATCCAGATTCTTCAGAGAGATCTCGGCGCCCGTGATCGAGCGGTGATCGAAGCTGTACTCGTCGATATCATCCTGCACGCCCACGGACGTGTATATCCTTCCCTCCGTATCGGCAAAGGCGAACTTCTCGATGTTAAAAAGCGCCTTCATTTTCGTCTGATAGGCCTGGCGATGCGCGTCGTCCCTCAAGTCCTCCTCGGTCATCAAGTCGAGCGCTGTCTCCATATCCTCGATCCGGTCCTTGAGGTTTTCTGCGACGACCTGTTCGCGGCGGCCCGCAAGCTCATCCAGATAGAGCAGAGAGACCGTACGCACTGCGGCTTCCGTGTCTTTTTTGGCGCTTTGACCCATCCAGATCGATCCGAGAACAAGGATGAGCATCACGAGCACACCGCCGACCACGGCGATCGCCACTGTATTCCTCTGCTTTCTTTCCACCGGAAGCCCTCCTTTGATACGCGCCCGAGTTTGTCCGGGCATAGTCCAAACCGCCAGTACGCAGCCTTGCTCTGTCACTGTATAAATCATTATTTTCATTATATTCGCTTCTACAGCATAAAGCAAGATTTGGAAATCAACATCGGGTAAAAAAGGTGCCGATCCGGTCCGGCCTCGTCTGCGCCGAAGAAACGCGAATTTTCTTCAAAAAAAGCAAACGAACGTTTGTGTTTTTACCTTTCCTATGATAGAATAATAACCGCTGTTTGTGTGATAACAATTTTTAATAAGCTCACCCAGCCGCCGGCGGGCATGTGATCTTGCCGTGCCGCAGCGATAAACAGAGATAGAGGGTTTCTATGTCGGGTCTTACGGATTATTTGCACGCATTCAATTTTACTTCTGTTTTCGTGCGCCTTCTGCTGGCATTCCTGGCCGGCGGTGCCATCGGTTTCGGCCGTGCGCGAAAAAAACAGAACGCCGGTCTGCGAACTTTTATACTGACTTCGGTCGGTGCGGCGCTCACCGTGATCATTTCCATGTACGAATATGAGATGCTCTGCGGTCAATGGGCTGCCGCCGCCTCGTTTGCGGAGCTCAAATTTGACGGCACGCGATTTGCGGCACAGGTCATCAACGGCATCGGCTTCCTCGCCGCCGGAACGATCATTGCCGTCGCGCATCAACAGGTCTCCGGTCTTACGACGGCGATCGGCCTGTTTACCGCCGCCTGCCTCGGCATCGCCGCGGGAGCTGGCTTCTACGCATGCGTGCTCATCTCCGTGTTCTTCATCATCTTCACCTTGGAGTTTCTGAAGCCGCTCGAGGTCGCCTATAAACGGCGTCTGCGCAACATCACGATCACCGTTGAATTCGACTCACTGAAGGATACGGAGACCATTGAGGAG
>JAFUUR010000123.1 GCA_017477695.1 Oscillospiraceae bacterium
CAGCAGACGATGTTTTACGAAGGCTACGTGATGCGCGGCGCGGACCGGCTGCTCGAGCTGTTCCAGCGCTACGGCGTGTCCCTCTATCTGAGCGGGCACCTGCACGTGCAGCACTATAAAAGCGCGGAGAGCGTGACCGAGATCGTGACCTCCGCATTGAGCGTGAGCCCGTGCCAGTACGGCGTGCTGCATGCGGAAAACGGAAGCGTTCGCTATGAGGCGCGGTCGGTGGACGTGAGCGCCTGGGCGCGGGAGCGGGGGAGAGAAGAGCCGGAACTGCGGGACTTTGCAGCGTATGCGGCTGCGTATTTCGACGCGCGCACCCGCCGGCAGGTCCCGGAGAGCCTGCGCGATTTCCGCTACAGCGAGGAGGAGATCGCCGTGATGACGGAATATCTGTGCGCCCTGAATCGCGCTTATTTCGCAGGCGATCTGACGGACGTGCAGCGCCTCGACCCGGGCGGCGAGGCGCGGGCCCTGTGGGAACGTGACGCGACGCTCTACGGACTCTATGCGGCTTCCATCCGGGAGGATATCGGAAAAGATTACAGGACATGGCAAAGCGGCTGAGATCTTATCTCAGCCGCTTTGAAATACAACATGGGTTTTACCAGTAGTAGCCCATCTGATCGTGCAGGAGCTGGTAGCGCGGGACGATGCCGTTCTCATCGTAGCGCCAGTGGCTGCCGTTGACGGCGCCCTGCGGGTAGTAGTCGAAATCGATCTCCGTGTCCGGCATGATGGACTTGATGTACTCGACCTGCTCCGCCGGGACGTTGACGTCACACAGACCGTAGAGCCGCTTGAGCTTGGGAAGCCCGTACAGTGGGGAGATATCCGTCACACCCGGCAGACCGCCGATGTTCAGATGCTCCAGACCGGTGCAGCCTGCGAGCGGACTCACGTCCTTGACCTGCGTTTCACCGACCTCGAGGTACTCCAGCGTCTTGCATTCAGACAGGGCGCTCAGATCGGAGACGTAGTCGTTTTCCACGATCAGGACCTCCAGCTTCGGCATGTAGCGCACGAAATCCAGACTGTAGATGCCGTTGTGGCCGAGGTCGAGGTATTTGACCTCCGTGCAGTAGCGCAGAGAATAGAGCTGACTGTCGTTGAAGCCGCCGATGGCCCAGATGGTCTCCGCGTCGGACATGCTGCTGCCCCAACCGTAGACTACGCGCCAAACGATCTTCTTATCCGGAAACGCGTCCCGCAGATCCGCCATAGCCCAGTCGGAGATACCGCAGTACTCGAAGGTGAGTTCCGTGAGCTTGTCCAAGCAGGGGAGCACACGGAGGAACTGGATGACGCCGAGGTTGCCGATCTCCACGTTCTCATAATAGAGAGACTCAGTATCCTCCGTAACGGTCTGTCCAAAGAGATCGAAGGCGTAATCGAAGCGCGCGCCGGGGGCTGCTTTTTTCAGCTCGACGTAGGCTTCAACGGGCAGATCCAGCGAGAGGCTGACGCGCTGAAGATCCGGCAGCAGGGCGAGCGCCTGCGCGGCGGCCTGCACGTCCTTCTCCGGGAGGGAGGACAGGTCCGCGCTCACCGCGTCCGAAGTGAGCGCTTTGCCGGCGGCGTTCACGGTGTAGTGCAGCGCGGCGCCCGGCAGCGCCTCGCGCAGCGCGTTCAACTGCGCGGCCGAAGGGGGCTCGGCGAGCGTCACGTCGCGCAAGGCAGAGAAGCGCCCGGCGTTGTTCACGAGCGCATCGACCGCCTCCGCGCTCTCAAGGCTGAGCGTGTCGACGCCCGGCTCGTATTCGATTCCGTCCAATAAGACCGTCTCCGGCGCGGGCGCCGCCGTTACAACGGGGGCGGTGGCCGCCTTGCTCCCGCAGGAGCACAGCAGCAGCGCAAGCAGCAGGAAGCCGATCAGGCTCAGAGCTTTTTTCCAATTCAGCATGTTTTCATTCCTCTTCAGCATTTGCGGGATCCGATGCACTCATACTATCGCAAATGCGGGAAAAATGCAACAAAAAAAGGGGCCGCCCTTTGGCGGCCCCGTAACTGCGGGACGGATGCGCGTTTATTCGACGCCGGGCACCTGGGGCAGGGCGGCGAAGCCCTTCGCCAGATCCTCGTCGGTGGGGATATAATCGGTCATGACCCCGTCGTTGAACTGCTGATAGGCGGTCAGGTCGAAGTAGCCTGTGCCGGTCAGACCGAAGAGAATGGTCTTTTCTTCTCCGGTCTCCTTGCACTTGAGCGCTTCGTCGATCGCGGCGCGGATGGCGTGGCTGCTCTCCGGCGCGGGGAGGATGCCCTCGACGCGTGCGAAGGTCTCAGCCGCCTCGAAGACGGCAGTCTGTTCCGCCGCGCGGGCTTCCATATACCCATCATGGTAGAGCTGGCTGAGGATCGTGGACATGCCGTGGAAGCGCAGGCCGCCCGCGTGGTTGGGCGAGGGGATGAAGCTGCTTCCGAGCGTGTACATCTTGGCCAGCGGGCAGATCATGCCGGTATCGCAGAAATCGTAGGCGAATTTGCCGCGGGTAAAGCTCGGGCAGGAAGCGGGCTCGACCGCGATGATCTGGTAGTCGGCCTCGCCGCGCAGCTTTTCACCCATGAACGGTGCGATCAGACCGCCGAGATTGCTGCCGCCGCCGGCGCAGCCGATGATCACGTCGGGCTTGATGCCGTACTTATCCAGCGCGGCCTTGGCCTCCAGCCCGATCACCGACTGGTGCAGCAGCACCTGGTTTAGGACGCTGCCCAGCACGTAGCGGTACCCGGGGTTGGTGACGGCGACCTCCACGGCCTCGGAGATGGCGCAGCCCAGGCTGCCGGTGGTGCCGGGGTGCTCGGCCAGGATCTTCTTGCCGATCTCGGTCTCCATGGAAGGAGACGGGGTAACGGAAGCGCCGTAGGTGCGCATGACCTCGCGGCGGAAGGGCTTCTGCTCGTAGCTCACTTTCACCATGAAGACCTTGCAGTCCAGCTCAAAGTAGGAGCAGGCCATGGACAGCGCCGTGCCCCACTGACCGGCGCCGGTCTCGGTGGTAACGCCCTTCAGCCCCTGCTGCTTGGCGTAATATGCCTGCGCGACGGCGGAGTTGAGCTTGTGGCTGCCGCTGGTGTTGTTGCCCTCAAATTTGTAATAGATCTTCGCGGGGGTGCCGAGCTTCTCCTCCAGACAATAGGCGCGCACGAGAGGAGAAGGACGATACATCTTGTAGAAATTGCGGATGTCCTCGGGGATGGGGTAGTAGGCGGTGTCGTTGTCGAGCTCCTGTCTGACCAGCTCCTCGCAGAAGATACCGCTCATTTCCTCCGCGGTCAGGGGCTTGCCCGTGCCGGGATTGAGCAGGGGAGCGGGCTTGACCTTCATGTCGGCCCGGAGGTTATACCATGCGGTGGGGATCTCGTTTTCCGTCAGATAGATCTTGTAGGGGATCTTGGTTTCGCTCATGGTTCTGTTCTCCTTTTCAAAAGTTTTTGAGTCAGAGACAAAAGAAAAACTCCTGCCTCTGCAAATGCAGGGACAAGAGCTGAAAACTCCTGCGGTACCACCCGGCTTGACACGAACGTGCCCACTTTAACGCGCCAACACGCGCCGGCCTTATGCTAACGGATAGCCAACTCCGTCTCCCATACTGAGGCAAAAGCCCGTTCTGTTCGCCCTCGCAAGTCCATTCCCCCGGAAATACGGCGCTGCGATCTCACCGCCCGCAACTCTCTTGGCCCGCACAGGCCCGGGATACTCCTCTTGCTCTTCGGTTTGGCCATACTATAGCACCCGCGGAAAGCCTTGTCAAGGAATTTTTCGGAAAAAATTCAGCGATTTCCTGCACTAAACATATTTGCATGGTAGGCTGGATTGTGTTACACTGTGAAGCATACGAAAGGAGCGATGCTTATGAAGCTGGCTATGGCGCAGATGCGCATGACGGGCGACCTGCAGAAGAACCTGCGCAGCGCGCTGAACGATATGGAGCGGGCGGCCGCCGCCGGGGCGGATCTGATCATTTTCCCGGAGGTGCAGCTCTCCCCGTTTTTTCCTGCGAAGGAGAAGCAGGAGGTCTCGCAGTGGCTCGTATCCGAAGAAGGCCCGGAGGTGCGCGCCTTCTGTGAAGCGTGCGGGCGGCTCGGGATCTGGGCCTCGCCCAACGTCTATCTCGAGGAAAACGGCAGCCGCTATGACGCCTCTCTGCTGATCGACGACACGGGGCGGCTGCGCGGCGTGTCCAAAATGGTGAACATTTTCCAGGCCCGCTGCTTCTACGAGCGGGATTACTATACACCCTCGGATACGGGATTTCGCGTGTACGATACCCCTTTTGGAAAAGTCGGCGTCGTCATATGCTTTGACCGGCATATCCCGGACAGCATCCGAAGCTGCGCAAAGCAGGGGGCGGAGCTGGTGATCATCCCGACGGCGAACCTCACCGAAGAGCCGATGGAGCTGTTCGAGTGGGAGATCCGCGTGCAGGCCTTCCAGAATACGGTCTACGTCGCCATGTGCAACCGCGTCGGGCAGGAAGGAGCGCTGTGCTTTGCAGGCGAGTCCCTCGTCGCGGGACCGGACGGGAGCCTGCTGTACAAGGCCGGCGGCGAGGCGGGCCTGCACTGCGTCGAGCTGCCGCTGGAGGGCTTGGCCGAGCTGCGCCGCGGGCGCGACTGGCTGCAGTTTTGAGTATGGCCGCAGCGGAGAGGAAGCGTGCGCTCGTCGCAATGAGCGGCGGCGTAGACAGCTCTGTCGCGGTGCATCTGCTGCAGCGGCAGGGCTACGACTGCGAGGGCGTGAACCTGCAGCTATACCGCAATACGGATATCGGCCTTGCCTGCCACAAGAGCTGCTGCACCGCGGAAGACCAGGCGGACGCGGCGGACGCGGCCTTCCGGCTGGGGATCCCGTTCGAGGTGCTGGATTATCAGGGGCTTTTTCGCGAGACCGTGATGGCGGACTTCGTCAGCAGCTACGAGCAGGGGCGCACGCCCAATCCCTGCATCCAGTGCAATCGGCACATGAAATTCAACTTTCTGCTGGAGCACGCGCTGCGAGAGGGCTTTGACTGCCTCGCAACGGGGCACTACGTGCGCAGCGAATACGACCCGGCGACGGGGCGGTGGGTACTGAAAAAGGCGCTCGATGAGAGCAAGGACCAGAGCTACGTGCTGTATATGCTGACGCAGCGGCAGCTCGCGCACCTTCGCTTTCCCCTGGGCGAGTACCGCAAGACGGAGATCCGGGCGCTGGCCGCCTCACTCGGCCTCGTGACGGCTGCAAAACCGGACAGCCAAGATATCTGCTTCGTGCCGGACGGGGACTACACGGCTTTCCTTGAACGCTTTACGGGGAAACGCTATCTGCCGGGAGACTTTCTGGATATGGATGGGCACGTCGTCGGTCGCCACCGGGGCGCGGTGCGCTATACGATCGGTCAGCGGCGCGGACTGGAGCTGCCGATGGGCAGCCGCGTGTACGTGATCGAAAAGGATGCGGCGCGCAACACCGTCACCGTCGGGCCGGAAAGCGCATTGTACAGTCAGGCGCTCCTTGCGTCTGGAATGAACTGGATCGAGGGCGCGCCGCCGGAGCAGCCGCTGCGTGTCACGGCGCGGACCCGGTACCGCCAGCCGGAGCAGCCCGCCACGGCGTACGCGCTGCCGGGCGGACGGCTGCAGCTCGTATTCGACACGCCGCAGCGCGCGATCACGCCCGGGCAGGCCGTCGTCCTGTACGACGGCGAGCGGGTAGTCGGAGGCGGGACGATCCGCAGCGCGGCCCATGTATGCGAAAAAAGCGGTTGACAAGTGCCGGGCACGGTGCTAATATATGCGCCAGAAACCCGTCAAGGCGATGGGGATTTACGGGAGACCCTACATGAAGAAGCAGACCAGCATGATGATGAGCATGTGCATGGACATGGCCATGATGGCGGTGTTCATGATGCGTCGCGCGCAAAATGCTGTGGCTGCCCAACATGCTTGTGATCTGAACAGGGTCTGACGTTTTACAAACGCGATCACAAGGGCCGGAAGCCATGGCTTCCGGCCCTTTTATTCTTGGGAAGAAGGAAGGAATCCACTTGATCGAACTCACACACGTCTGTAAGGACTTCGGCGAAGGCGATTCGCAGGTACACGCGGTGAGAGACGTGTCCCTGCGAATCGAGGACGGCGAGATCTTCGGCGTCATCGGTTTTTCCGGAGCGGGGAAGTCCACGCTCGTACGATGTATCAATCTGCTCGAACGGCCGACCGCCGGGAGTGTCGTGGTCGACGGACAGGAGATGACCGGGCTCACGCCCGCACAGCTTCGCCGTGCGCGCAAGAAGATCGGCATGATCTTCCAGCACTTCAATCTCATGCCCTCGCGCACCGTGGCGGGAAACGTTGCCTACTCGCTGCGCGGCAGCGGCCTGAGCAAGCAGGAGATCCGCGCCAGAGTGCGCGAGCTGCTGGAGCTTGTCGGCATCGCCGACAAGGAGAACGCCTACCCAAGCCAGCTTTCCGGCGGCCAGAAGCAGCGCGTGGCCATCGCCCGCGCCCTGGCAAACGAGCCGCGCGTCCTGCTGTGCGACGAGGCCACCTCCGCGCTCGATCCGCAGACCACCAAGTCGATCCTGCACCTGCTGCGGCAGCTCAACCAGGATCTGGGCATCACCGTGGTGCTCATCACACACGAGATGGCTGTGGTCAAGGAGATCTGCAGCCGCGTCGCCGTCATGGAGCGCGGGCAGATCGTCGAGGAGGGGGATGTGTTCAGCATCTTTGCAGATCCGAAGGAGGACGTTACGCGCAACTTTATAAACTCCACCTCCAATCTGCACAAGATCGACGAGCTCATCGACCTGAACGCGCACATCGCGCAGCTCGCGCCCGGCGAGCTGATCGTGCGCCTGTCTTACATGACGCGCAACGTCACCGAGGCGCTGATCTCTCACGTGTCGCGTGAGTTCAACGTGGACGTGAACATCATTTTCGCCAATATCGAGATCCTGCAGGACGCCACCATCGGCGGCACCGTGGCGATCTTCAGCGGCGAACGGGAAAACCTGACGAAAGCGATCGCCTTTATGATCGAAAAAAACGTGGGAGTGGAGGTGCTGAAGG
>JAFUUR010000124.1 GCA_017477695.1 Oscillospiraceae bacterium
CATTGCGAATCTCGAGTGCACCTTCTCGGACGAAAAGCTCTATTCCGCTTCGCTCTTTCATTTTCTTGCCCCCGCCTCATACGCCAACATCCTCACCGAGGGGAAGGTGGACTTTGTCAACACCGCCAACAACCACACGGAGGACTTCGGCCTGCAGGGCATCGAGAACACCTGCGCCGCGCTTGAGGCCGTGGGCATGCCCTATTGCAAGGACGGTGAGTACAGAATCCTCACGACCGACAGCGGCCTGACCGTCGGCATCTACTGCGCGTACAACGGCTACTATCCCAAAACGGAGAACTGCGTGGCCGCCATCGACCAGATGCGCGCCGAGGGTGCGGAATACGTCATCTGCATGTTCCACTGGGGCGTGGACGAGGGCGTATACAAGCCGCAGCAGTATCAGGTCGATCTGGCGCACGCCTGCATCGACGCGGGCGCCGATCTGGTCTACGGCAGCCACTCGCATACGCTGCAGCCGATCGAGGAATACAAAGGCTCGTACATCCTGTACAGCATGGGCAACTGGTCCTTCGGCGGCAACACCAGCCCCTCGGATATGGACACCGCCATCGTGCAGATCAGCGTCAAGCGGGATCTGGACGGCAGCATCTCCAACGACGGCTACACCATCATCCCCTGCTGCGTCAGCGGCAAGCCCGTCCTGGAAAACTACACCGCCGAGGCCTACAACGACTACTGCCCCACCCCCTACGTGGAGGGCACGGAGCTCTACGCCCGGGCCTTGAGCAAGATCACCGGCACCTACGAGGGTTCGAACCTGAACATCGATTACTCCTCCTGGAACAATTCCTGAACCGCGAAACAGCACCGGATCGGCGATCCGGTGCTGTTTCTCTTGCTTTCCGGGGGAAATCTGAGTATAATAGACAAACAGCCTATTCTGTTACCGAGGATCTCTTTTGATGAAAAAGCTCTTTCAGATCATTCTTTTGCTTCTGCTCACGGCGGTCCTGGTCGTCGTCGTGCATATGCGCGTGTCACCTGCGGCGAGCGCGTCGGTTCCGATCGCAGCAGCGGCGAGCGCCGGCGTCTCCGCACCGGGCGCCCCGTCTGAAGAGACGCCGCCACCCACGCCGAAGCCCTCTCCCGCGCTCTACACCATCTCCGTCATCGGCGACCAGACGCTGGCGACCAACCAGTATAAGGACGGGACGCCTTACTCCTATGCTGCGCGCATGAACGGAGACTACGCCTACCCCTTCTCCAACACGGTGCAGTATTTTGAAAACGACGATTTCACCATTTCCAATCTGGAGTGTACCCTGTCGGACAACAAGCTCAGCTCCACGGAGCAGTTCTATTTCCGCGCCCCCACCGCCTACGCGCAGATCCTGACCGCCGGCGGCGTGGACTTTGTGACCACTGCCAACAACCATATGCTGGACTTCGGCCAGAAGGGGCTGGACGACACCTGGGCCGCGTTGGACGAATACGGCATCCCCTACGGCAAGGAGGACGAGGCCCAGATCGTGACCACCGACAGCGGACTGCAGATCGGCGTCTATTGTGCCTACAACAAGCTGCACCCGGATAAGGACAAGGCCGTCGCCGCGGTCCGACAGCTTCGGGAGGCCGGCGCCGAGTATGTGATCTGCGCCTTCCACTGGGGCGTGGAGCTGGTCTACCTCTACGAGCATCTGAACCCGGATCAGATCGAGGTCGCCCATGCCTGCATCGACGCCGGGGCCGATCTCATCTACGGCACGCACACGCACAATCTGCAGCCGCTCGAGGAATATAACGGCGGCATCATCCTCTACAGCATGGGCAACTGGTCCTTCGGCGGGCACACCGCCCCCACCGACCGGGACACCGCCATCGTCCAGGTGCAGGTCCGGCGCGACGAGGAAGGGCAGATCAGCAATGACGGTTATACCATCATCCCCTGCTGCGTCAGCAGCCGCCCCGTCAAGGAGGGCTACACCGGTGACAATTACAACGACTACTGCCCCACTCCCTACACGGAGGGCTCCAACGCCTATCTGCGCGCCCTGAGCAAGCTGGAGGGCACCTTCGTCCCCGATAAGGAGGGGCGGGACTATACGGATATATACGCGAGCTACGGCTGACAGAACATACACATCATACAGGAGGGATTGCCATGATCAAAGCCATTCTTTACAACACCCAGACCGGTTCCTGCAAGCGCTATGCGGAGGAGCTCTCCCGTACGCTGGTGCTGCCCGTCTATTCCGTGGACGATCACCCTGCGATCGCCGACGGTGAAGTGATCTACGTGAGTTGGGTCATGGCCGGCAGCGTCGTCGGCTATGCGAAGGTCAAAAAGCAGGTGCCCGTGGCCGCCGTCTGTGCTGTGGGCATGGCGCCCGCCGGCCCCTACGGCGTCAAGGCCGGGCGTGAAAAGAACAAGGTGCCCGCGAGCGTTGGGTACTTCTGCCTGCAGGGCGGCTTCAACATCAACAAGCTGCCGCTGCCCATGAAGCTCATCATGCAGTGGAAGGTCAAGGACATTGCCAAGCGTCTCGAGAGCAAGCGTGCGAAGACGCCGCTGAGCGCGCAGGAGCAGGCCACCTACGTCATGGCCACCAGAGGCCAGGGCGAGCCCGCGAGCTGGGACGTGAGCGAGGTCGTCGCCTGGGCCAGGAGCCGCTGAAACCAAATACGCAGAACGAGGGATGGCTGTCAGGCAGCCATCCCTCGTTCTGCTTTCTCCTTCTCAGCTCAGCTTGACGACGATAAAACCGTCGATCTTCTGCACGGATCCGTAGTACGGGTACTCGGGCATCTCCTGGAAACGCTCGTCCTTGCGCAGCTTGCGTTTCTCGGCCGCACTGGCGAAGGGGACGTTGAAGCCCACATAGGTGCGGATAAAGGAGTTGCGCGTATAGAAATTCAGCAGATCGTCGTTGGGTCCGGCGAGATACCCCACGTCGAGCTCCTCCGGCAGGTATACCGCGTTTTTCGTCTGTCCCATGATAGCCAGCTTCGTATCGGGGCCGAAGCCCTCCGTCTGCTTGACCTGGGTGATCACAC
The DNA here is from genome assembly GCA_017477695.1 of Oscillospiraceae bacterium. GTDB lineage: Bacteria > Bacillota > Clostridia > Oscillospirales > Oscillospiraceae > Limivicinus. The sequence goes on from JAFUUR010000124.1 coordinate 3,019, forward strand.
TCGTATAGAAGGCCTGGGCATTCTGATACTGGATATACTGCTTGAGATAAGTCTTGTTGGCAAGGTAAACGTTGCTGAGCGAAATGACCAGCAGGCTCACCAGCAGCAGGTCGCGGCCGCGCAGGGCTGCCTTGCCGTCAAGCGCCTCCGTCGCGATCGCCGCGAGGATATAAAACGAGCTGAAGCTGTACAGAACGACCGTGTGGATGACCTCCACATCGGCCGCGAGGAACACGCAGTTCATGCTCAGCGGCAGCAGGATCAGGCAGACCAGAAGCAGCAGCGCGCTCAAAAGCCGCTCCCTGCCGTGCAGAAGCCAGCCGATGAAGACGACAGCCAGATAGGCCAGCAGCAGGATGTGCAGCACGGTGGACAGCTTGCCGCTGACAAAGCCGAAATAGCCCGCCGAAAAAGCCTTGAAAAAGGCGTTATACGCCAGCGCCAGCTGATAAAACACGCTGCGGCGCTCCACGCCGTAATTGACGTACTGCGCGCCTGAGATCCTCAGGGCGACGCGGCTGATGAGATAGTACACCGCCAGCGAGATCAGGAGCCGCAAAAACGCCTTGACGCCAAACAGGAAGACCGCCTTGGCGTCCTCACCGCGCAGGAGCTTTTGGATCATCAGCAGGACGTAATAGCTTGCCGCGACCGCCACGTAGGCCTGGTAGATCCCCAGGCTGAACGTCAGCAGCAGGCAGCCGAGCGCCTGCCATTTCCACCCCTCCCGGCAGCCGCAAAGGACGGAGAGCACCGCCAGCAGCAGCGCCAGCGCGTAAGCCGTGCTGGTGAACATGTAGCAGTAGAGCGCCGTGAGCGCGGGGAAAGCCAGGAGCCCCGCCGCGAGCACGGCCTGTACCGAGCGGCTGCGGATCTCGAAGATGCGCACCGTCAGACACGCACAGACGGCAAACAGCAGCAGACTCAGGATGCCGTAGATCCAGGGCATGGAGATATCCGGGAACAACAGGCTGGTCAGTCCGATCGCCCAGCGGCCGACGTCGACCCCGCCCCCCTTGCTGAACAGTGAAGCGACCTCATCCGCATTGAGCAGCTTGTTGGCAAAGGCGAAGCCGTGCGCAAGCAGGCCGGAAACCAGGGCCGCGCAAAACGGCAGCCTGTATTCCGACGCACGCGCGGCCATGGCCGCGAGCAGGCGTTCCACCGGAGACGATTCTCTTGTTTCCTTCACGATATCCATGGGTCCACTCCAGACGTCTTTGTGCTGTTATTATCGGGGAAAGCACGCGCTTTGTCAAGAAATTTGGAAGAGCCGCCTGCCGTTTTCCGCGCTGATGCGCGCGATCTCCTCCGCGCTCGCGCCCTTCACCTGCGCGATCTTCTCCACGATATACGGAAGATTGCGCGAGTCGTTGCGCTTGCCGCGCAGCGGCACGGGGCTGAGATAAGGGCTGTCCGTCTCGATAAGGAGGCGGTCCAGCGGGCAGATCTCCAGGACCTCTGCGGTTTTGCGCGCGTTCTTGTAGGTCACGGGGCCGTCAAATCCCAGATACCAGCCGCGCTTCAGCAGTTCCTTTGCCATCTCTGCGCTGCCGGAATAGCAGTGGAACACGCCGCGAAGCGCGGGGTACGCGCGCACGATCTCCATACAGTCGCCGTGCGCCTCCCTGTCGTGTACGATCACAGGTTTACATAACTCAAGTGCGAGCTCGAGCTGCCGACGAAAGAGGCACTTCTGCTCTTCCTTATGGCTATCGTCCCAGTAGTAATCGAGGCCGATCTCACCGATCGCCACGCACTTGGGATGGGCCGCAAGCTCCCGGATCCGGGTGAAGCCCTCTTCGCTGAGCTTATCCAGCTCCTCCGGGTGATAGCCGACCGCGGCGTACACGAACGGAAATCTCTCGGCCAGCGCGACCGCCGCCGCGCTGCTCTCCGCGTCGCAGCCCGGGTCGACGATCAGCTCTACGCCCGCGCCCGGCATCTGCCCGAGCAGCGCTTCCCTGTCCGCGTCGAAAGCCTTATCGTCGTAATGAGCATGGGTGTCGAAATACAAGTGAACTCCCCCTAACGCAGCTATTATAAACAAAAAAGCGGGCGCTCGCAAGAGCGCCCGCACGATTCGCGGCGTTTATTTGATCTCGAGTCTCCGGCTGGCCGGAACGGTCTCCACCTTCTTGGGCATGTTCAGGGTCAGCACGCCATCGGTATAGGCGGCCTCGATCCCATCCACGTTGATGCCGGACACGTCAAAGCTGCGGCTGTAGGAGCCGTAGAAGCGCTCACGCTTGACGAAGTTGGGACGGCTCTCGTCGTTGTCCAGCTTGCGCTCTGCACTGATGGTCAGGCAATCGTTCTCGATATCGATCTTGATGTCGTCTTTCTTGAAGCCGGGCAGCTCGGCCTCGAGCTTGTAGGCGTCGCCGGTGTCGGTCACGTCGGTGCGGAACGCGGAGACTGTGCTGTTGTTGCTGCCGAAAAAGCTGCGCTCCAGCTCGTCGAGAGCCCGGAACGGATCGTACACGGAAACACTGCGGCCGCGGCGGTCAAAAGGAATAAGTTCAAACATGATATATACCTCCATCTCAATGTGTTACACAAATCTTTTGTCGAAACGCACATTTCTTTCGTTTCGTTTTGTATATAAAATACTATTCAATTGTGAACAAATATACATATAAATATGAACAAACTATTAATATTGGCACTCGCTCGCCGAGAGTGCTAATCTATCCGCAAAAAAAATGCTCTCTCCCGCGTATGGGGAGAGAGCGTTTGTTCCGTTTGCAGGCCTATTTCACGACGCGGGCCACGCGCGCCGTCAGGGCGGTGGTCAACGCGCAGCCTTCGTTTGCGCCGATCAGCCCGGCGACCTCCTGGGAGGAGAGATACGCGCCGTCTTCGGCATAGCCGAAGAACGTCACCTCGTCGCCCGCCTGACACGGGATCCCCGTGAGGTCGACGAAGCTCTGGTCCATGCAGCAGGCCAGGAGCTTTGCCCGCCGTCCGCGGACGAGCACGGGCGCGTGCCGCTCGAACAGGTCCAGGCTCAGCCCGTCGCCGTAGCCGACGGACAGGACGCCGACCGTCGCGTTCTCCGGCAGGCGATACGCCGCGGCGTACGAGAGCGTGTCCCCCGCCTTGCGCTCGCGGATATCCGTGAGGAAAGCGCGCAGCGTGGCGACCTCCCGGATCCTTCCGGTTGGCGCCGTGGGACTGTCCATATACAGCCGCCGCCCGACGCGTACGGCGTCCAGATTATACGCGGGAGCGGCCTCCAGTGAAGCGGAGCTCGAGATATGCCGCAGCCCGGGCTCGACGCCCAGCGCGCGCAACTGCTCCGTCATGCGCTGAAAGAGCATAAACTGCTCGTCCATGTGCGTGCTGCAGTTATCAGCGAAGTGGGAAAAGGAGCCCGTGCAGCGCAGATAAGGCGCGCTGAGCCGCATGTGCTCGGCAAGCGCCGGGAGCTCCTCGGGGAGAAAGCCGATCCGGTTGAGGCCGGTGTCCAGCTTGAGCTGGATCGGCAGCGGCTTTCCTGCCCGCTGCGAAGCCGCCTTCAGCACCTCGAACTGGCGGAAGCTGCCGAGCGTCAGCGTCAGATCAGCCGCGGCCGCGGCGTCCACCTGAAAATCCAGCGGGATGCTCATCACCCAGATCGTCGCCCCGATACCGGCCTCGCGCAGTGAGAGCCCCTCGGACACGTGGGAGACCGCGAAGGTATCGATCCCGCAGGTCATAAGCGACCTGGCCGCCGCGGCGGCGCCGAGGCCGTAGGCGTCATCCTTGAGCACGGGCACGAGCTTCGCGCCGCGCATCTCCTCCTGCAATGCCCTCGCGTTCGCGGCGAGCGCATCCGTGTCCAGAAGCAAATAGGAGTTGTTCAGCATGTGGGGTATTTGCCGCCTTTCATCAGAGCACTTTGGAGAGGAAAAGCTGTGTTCTGGGATTTTGGGGATGATCGAACAATTCTGCGGGCGTGTTTTCCTCGATGATGGAGCCGCTGTCCATGAAAATGACCCTGTCGGCCACCTCGCGGGCAAAGCCCATCTCGTGCGTGACGACGACCATGGTCATACCGTCCTTCGCGAGGTCGCGCATGAGATCGAGCACCTCGCCGACCATCTCGGGGTCGAGCGC